>CALXEN010000088.1 GCA_944387325.1 uncultured Clostridia bacterium
CGGTGGTAATATACTCCATGGCAATGGGGACCATCTTCACGGCCTCCCACACCGAGATGGAGCGCAGCCGGCGGAAGAGGGCGGAATAGAAATACCGCTGCATATTCAGACGGTCCAGGTCGCTCCGCTCATATCCCTCGCCGTACCGGCAGCGGACAAAGAACTCCGCCTCTTCGCCGTACAGGGTCTGATATCCGGCATAGAGCTTGCTGCCCTTTCCGTCCTCAATATCATGGGGCACATAGACCTCCACCCCGTTAAAGGCGTCCACAATGGCCCGGAAGGAAGCCATATCGATGGCCACATACCGGTCCACGGACAGGCCGTACATTTTGTAGATACAGTCGGCCAGGCTGGCATACCCGTCATTGTACATGGCCACATTGTTGATCTGATAGTTGCCGGAATTGTACACCCCGGCCACCAGGGTATTCCGGGGGATCTGGAGCATATAAAGCTGCTCTTCCTTCAGATCAAAGTGGACATACATGATCATGTCGGTGTTGCCATCGTTGGTGTTGGTGTCATTGGTTCCGTAGGCACGGTCCTCGTCCCAATCCACGCCTACCACCAGCACGTTCAGCTGATCTCCCTGATACTCCTCCGGGGTGGTGATGATGTCAGAAATGCTTAGGGTCCCGCTCTCGGGAGCCATGGCTCCCATGATGACCCGGAAAGCGATGTAGAAGATAAGGAGAATGACAATAAGGGTAGTAAGTACCCCAAAGAAGATATTCCCCCGTCTGGCTACCGCAGTGCCGCCTTTGGCACGGGGGCTGCGGCCGGAGCCGTGGGAACTACCGTGGGCAGGGGCAGCATGACTGGGAGTATGAGCGCCGCTCCGAGTACCGGAAGCAGGGCGGGAGGCCTGACCCGCAGGCCGGGTGCCGGCAACGGGCCGGGCAGGCTGGCCCGAAGCCTGGGACGCAGGCCGGGTGCCGGTAGCAGGCCGGGTTGTCTGGCCGGAGGCTTGGGACGCAGGCCGGGTACCGGTGGCAGGCCGAGCAGCCTGACCGGATGTCTGGGACACAGGCTGGGTGCCGGTGCCGGGAGCCGCTTGGGAGGAGGCTGCGGACACGGGCCGCTGCTGAGTACTGCCCTTCAGATCGGGGATCTCGAACTGGCCGGTCTGGCGGCCCTGGGTGTCCTGGGGCCGCCGGATGCTGCGGCCGGTGGAAGCGCCGCTTCGGTTGATCTTGCGGGGTTCGCTCATCTTATTCTGCCTCCTTGTCCGGGCGATTGCCCATTAAATCTTCCAGTGCAGCCACCGACTCCGGGTCAAGCGGCTGGTTCTTTTCTTTCACAAAGTTCAGAGTGGACTCCAGGGACCGGCACATAGCCTGGTCCAGGTCCTTTTTTGCCAGCTTCCGCAGTTTTTCCACTCCCGGGAAATCCCGTTCTTTACTGGTCATGTCTGCCAGAAAAACAATCTTGTCCAGTCGGGTCATGCCGGGACGGCCGGTAGTGTGGCAGCGGATGGCGGAGAGAACCTCCTCATCCTCCACGCCCCAGCGCACCTGGGCAATAATCGCGGCACAGACCCCATGCCATACCGGCTGGGGCCTCTCCTCCACATTCCCTGCCATTGTACCATTTTCCCGGAAGATTTGCAACATTTCCTCCTTGGGCAATTCCTTGGCAGCGTCGTGGAGAAGTGCGGCCAGGGCGGCCTTTTCCGGGTCCTCTCCATGGATCTGGGCCAGCTTCACAGCCATATCCCGCACGTTCAGGGTGTGCTGCCACCGTTTTTTCCCCAGCATAGGCTTCACCAGCTGGATGGCTTGTTCTTGGGTCATAGGTTTACCCTTTCTCCTGATAAAGATGATATTCCTCTACCAGCCTTTGGACCAGAGGAGGCAGCAGTTCCCGGGGGGCATTTCCCTGCCGGATCTGGGTGCTGGACACCTCCAGGGCGGGAGCAGGAGCCAAAATCACCTGGCCCCCCTGCCTCTCCAGTTCCCGGGCTGCAGCCAGCAGCTGGGGGTCATCCCCCGCCTGGCGGCTGGTGCAGACCAGGGTGGCCCGCCGGAGGATTTCCTGCCACCGGTACCACTGGGTGAAGGTGAGGAGCATATCGCTGCCCACCGCCATATAAATCCGGGCCCCGGGATATTCCCGGGCCAGGTGTTCCAGGGTGTGGATGGAATAGCTTTTTCCTCCCTGGTCCACCTCCCACCGGGAGACCACCAGATTGGGGAAGCAGTCCCGGAAGCACTGGCACATCTCCAGCCGGATCTCCCCGTCAGTATGAGAGGCCGCCTTGTGAGGCGGGATCCCCGCCGGCATGACCACCACCAGGTCGGGCTCCACCGCACGGATGGCTGCCTCCAGATTATGGATGTGCCCTCGGTGGGGCGGGTCAAAGGTGCCCCCGAACAGCAGCAGCTTCATGGAATCACCTTTTGTTCTTTTTTGCAGCCCGGGCGATCTCCCGGAGCTGGTCGGCGTATTTTCCGTCCTTGGGCTTTTCCTTGTAGAGGACAAACTTGCTGCCAATGACCTGCACCGACTCGGCGCCGGTGGCCTGGGCCAGGATCTCCGCTGCTTCCCGGGGGGTGTGGATACTGGTCTCCAGTACCCGCAGCTTGATCAGTTCCCGGGCAGCCAGGCAATCGGCGGTGGCCCGGATCACATTCTCGTCGATCTCGTCCTTGCCGATCTGGAATACCGGGTCCAGGCTGTTGGCCTGGCCACGCAGGTAGGCTCGCTGTTTGCTAGATAACATAATAACCGTCCTTTGTTTCTATTTTGTTAAATCAGCCCTTTAAAAATCCATCCAGCTTCTGTTCCAGCTGGGCCAGGGCTTTTCCCCGGTGGCTGATGGCGTCTTTTTCCTGGGTGGTAAGCTGAGCGTAGCTTCGGTCATCGTACTGCTCCACATTGAAGATGGGGTCGTACCCGAAGCCGTTGGTTCCCCGCCGTTCAAAGCCGATCCAACCGGGGCATTCTCCACGGGTGGTGAGGCTCCGGCCATCGGGCAGGTAGAGGCAGACGGCGGAGACGAATTTTGCTTTCCGTTCCGCTTTGGGCAGCCCTTCCAGGTTGGCCAGGAGCTTATCGTTGTTGGCCTCGTCGTCCCCATGGCGGCCGCAGTACCGGGCGGTGTAGACCCCCGGCTCCCCGTTCAGGGCGTCCACCTCCAGGCCTGAGTCGTCCGCCACGGTGGGCAGACCACTGGCCTCACAGATGGCCTTTGCCTTGATAAGAGCGTTCTCCTCGAAGGTGGAACCGGTCTCCTCCGGTTCCAGGGTAATCCCCAGTTCCTTCTGGCTTTTTACGGTGTGGCCCTGGGCTTCCAGAATCCGGCGCAGTTCCTTCAGTTTTCCGGGATTCCCGGTGGCAGCGCAGATCTCCATTTTCAAACCTCCTTATCCAGGCTTTCCGGCAGAAGGCCGTGGGCAAAGTCGTGGGCGTCGAAGGGGATGAGATCGTCAATGCCCTCCCCTACTCCGATAAACCGGACCGGCAGGCCCAGCTTCTGCTTGATGGAGACCACACACCCTCCCTTGGGGGTGCCGTCCAGCTTGGTGAGGACGATGCCGGTGACCCCGGCAGCCCGGATGAATTCTTTGGCCTGGCTGATGGCGTTCTGTCCGGTGATGGCGTCCAGCACCAGGAGAGTTTCCAGACTGGCCTGGGGATTTGCCTTCTTTACGCTCCGGCTGATCTTGCTCAGCTCGTCCATAAGGTTCTGCTTGTTGTGGAGCCGTCCGGCGGTGTCCACAATGACCAGGTCGCAGCCCCGGGCGGTGGCAGCCTTGACGCTGTCAAAAACCACGGCGGCGGGGTCTGCCCCCTCTCCGGCCTTGACGATGGGCACTCCCGCCCGCTGGGCCCAGATATCCAGCTGCTCGCTGGCGGCGGCCCGGAAGGTATCCCCGGCAGCCAGGAGGATCTTTTTCCCGGCCTTTTTGTAATAGTTGGCCATTTTGGCGATGGAGGTGGTCTTTCCCACCCCGTTGACCCCTACCACCAGGATGACCGCCGGGGTGCCGGAGAGGTCCATCTGGGACTGGGGTTCCATCTCGGCCCAGACCAGGTCCCGCAGGGCGTCCAGGGCCTGGAATCCGGTCTTCAAGTGTTTCCGGTTGACGGTGTCCCGCAGCTGGTCCACCAGCTTGATGGAGACGTCCGCCCCCACGTCCGCCAGGATAAGCTGTTCCTCCAGGGTGTCATAGAGATCGTCGTCGATCTCGCTGCCGGTGAGGGTGTTGATGATGGTGCCGAAAAAGCCGGTACGGGTCTTTTCCAGGCCGTTTTTCACTTTGTCCTTGTTGCCGAAGCCAAAGAGTCCCATGGTCGTTCCTCCTATGTGAAATAATCCTTGTTACGAAATCAATTTGGCGTCCACCTGATCCAGTTCCAGCTTGAGGAGTTTGGATACCCCGTCCTCCTGCATGGTGACGCCATACAGCACGTCCGCCGCTTCCATGGTGCCCCGCCGGTGGGTGATGACCACAAACTGGGTCTTGTCGCTGATCCGCCGGAGATACTGGGCAAACCGGACCACATTGACATCGTCCAGGGCGGCCTCGATCTCATCCAGCACACAGAAGGGGGAGGGGTTCACCGCCAGGATGGCGAAATAGATGCTGATGGCCACCAGGGTCTGTTCCCCGCCGGAGAGGGCGGACAGGTTCTTGATGACCTTGCCCGGGGGCGAGACCTGGATCTCAATGCCGGATTCCAGCACATCCTCCGGGTCGGAGAGGGAGAGGGAGGCGGTACCGCCCCCGAACAATTCCTTGAAGATCCGGGCAAAGTTCTGGTTGATGGTCTTGAAGTTCTGGGTGAAGATCTCCTTCATTTCCCCGGACAGCTGAGCGATAAGGCGGTTGAGCTCGTTTTTGCTCTTCTCTACATCGGACACCTGGGCGGAGAGGGTCTGGTACCGTTGGTTGACTTCCTTGTACTCCTCAATGGCCCCCACGTTCACGTTCCCCAGATTCCGGATCCGGTTCCGCAGTTCGGTAACCTGGCGGCGGAGATCGGTGACCGTGTCAAAGGCCACGCAAAGTTCCTGGGCGGCGGACTGGGTGAGCTGATACTCCTCCCAAAGGCGGGTGATGGTCTGGTCCAGCTCTCCCTCCGCCTGTTCCTTCCGTTCGGCCAGGCGGGCCATTTCCTGGCCCATCTCCTCCCGCTGGGCGGTGATGGTCCGGACCTGCTGGTTCTGGGCCACCTGCCCGGCCTCCAGCTCCATCCGGTGCTGGTTGGTCTGGCGGATCTGCTCCTCCAGAGCGGCGATCTTATCCTGGCTCTCCCGGCGAGTCTGGCCCAGTTCCTCCACCTGACGGCGGTTTTCCCGGTTCAGTTCCTCCATCCGGGCGATGGCCTCCTCCAGCTCCCGGGCCCGCTGGGCAGATTGTCCGGTGCGGTGCTCCAGGCTTTCCAGGGCGGCGGCGTGGGATTCCAGATCCTTCTGGGCGCTGAGCTGTTCCAGCCGCTTGGCGCTCAAATCCTCGGAGAGCTGCTGGCGGGTGGTCAGGAAGGAGTCATCCTCCCCGGCCAGGGCGGCCAGCTCCTGCTCCAAAGCGGCGATCCGGGCGGCCAGTTCCCGGTCCTGGCTGTTGGCCTGATCCTGGGCGGCCTGGTTTTCCTTCAGCTGGGTCTCCAGCTGTTCCAGCTCCCCGCCCAGCAGTTCTGCGGCCCCCTGGTACTGGGTGAGGGCGGCGGTCAGCCGCTGCTGCTCCATCTCCGCCCGGATCTTGTCCTGATTGGCGGTGATGAGCTCGCTGTCGGTGGCGGTGAGCTGGGCGGTCAGGCTGTCCACCTCCTCCTTCCACCGGTCCGTCTCCTCCTGGGCCTGCTCCAGCTTTTTGGCCAGGGTCTCCCCCTTGGCCTTCAGGTCCTGAATCTCCTGGCGGCGGCTGAAAAGGCCGGCGCTCTTGCTGGTGGAGCCGCCCGTGAAGGAGCCCCCGGCATTGATGACCTGGCCGTCCACCGTCACCACCCGGTTCCGGTAGTTGAGGGCCCGGGCCACTCGGCTGGCCTGGTTCAGGTCCTCCACCACCACGATCCGGCCCAGCAGGCTGGCGGCGATGCCGGCGTACCGGGGATCGTACTCCACCAGATCCACCGCCAGCTGGGCGCCCTGGGGCAGAGCCCCGCTGTGGGACTGGCCCTTGACGGTGTCCAGGGGCAGGAAGGTGGCCCGGCCGGCCCTTGCCTCCTTCAGGAAGGCGATGGCGGCCTTGGCGGCGCTCTCCCCCTCCACCACAATGTTCTGGAGGGCGAAGCCCAGTGCAGTCTCAATGGCCAGCTCGTACCCCGGCTTTACCGTAAGGATGCCGCTGACGGGGCTGATGATCCCCCGCAGCCGTCCGGCCTGAGCCGCTTTCATGACGGTTTTTACGCTGGACTGGTAGCCGTCCAGATTCTTTTCCAGATCCCGGAGCAGGTTGAGCCGTTGCTGGGCGGCATCCATCTCCCGGGTGATTTTCTGCTCCTGTTCATCGGCGGCAGCCAGAGACTTCCGCCGCCCTTCCAGTTTCAGGGAAAGGCCGCCCTTGATATTTTCCAGACGGGTGACGGTGCCGGTGAGGGTCTCCAGATACCGGGCGTTCTCCTCCGCCTCGTTCCGGACCCGCTGGGCCTGCTCCTGCTGGCTCTGCCGTTCCAGCCGGGCGGCTTCCATCCGCTCGGCTGCAGCGGCAGCAGCTGCCTGGGCTCCGGCGGCGGCCACCTGGGCATTGGTCTGCTGCCCGGTGAGCTGGGCCATCTGGGCGGTCACCTGGCCCCGGCGTTCCCCGGTGGCCTGGTTCCGGGTCTGAATTTCCTCCAGCCGGGCGGTGACGGCAGTGATCTCCCCTTCCAGGGCTTCCAGCTGCTGCCGGATGGTCTGGCTGGCCTGGCGGTGGTCCTCCATCTCCTGACGGATGGCCTCCTCCCCGGCGCTGCTCTGGCGCAGTTCCTCCCGGTATCCCTGGATGGTGTTCTGGTTGTGGTGGAGATCGTTGTCCAGGACGGCGATCCGGCTTTCGCTTCCCGCCATTTCCTGGGTGATGGTGCGGATCTGGTCGTTGTACCCTTCCACATCCACCGTCAGCTGCTGGACCTGAAGCCGAATTTCCTCCGCCGCCTGGTCCAGTTTGTCGATCTCCCCGGCCAGGCGGTCATAGTCGGCCTGGGCGTTCTCGTACCGGCGCTGCTGTTCCCGCACCGTCTCTTTGGCCCGGCGGATGTTCTCCACCCAGAGGGTGACCTCCAGCTCCTTCTTCTGGTTGGAGAGGAGGAGGAACTTCTCCGCCTTTTCGCTGTCCCGTTTCAGGGGACCCACCCGGCTTTCCAGCTCACCCAGGATATCCCGAAGCCGTTCCAGGTTATCCTCGGCGGCGGCCAAACGGCGCTGAGCCTCGTTTTTCCGGTACCGGTACTTGGCAATGCCGCTGGCTTCCTCGAAAATCTCCCGGCGCTCCCCGCTCTTGGCGGCCACGATCTCGGCGATCCGGCCCTGGCCGATGATGGAATACCCGTCCCGACCCATACCGGTGTCCAGGAGCAGCTCGTACACATCCTTCAAGCGGACGTTCTGTCCGTTGATGGAATATTCGCTCTCCCCGCTGCGGTAGTACCGGCGTCCGATGGCCACCTCATCGCTGTCGATCTCCAGACGGCGGTCAGTGTTGTCGATCCGGAGGGTAACGGCGGCGAAGCCCATGGCTCCCCGCATCTGGGTTCCTCCGAAGATGACATTCTCCATTTTGCCCGCACCCCGCAGCTGCTTGGCGCTGGTCTCTCCCAGCACCCACCGCAGGGCGTCGGATATATTGCTCTTTCCTGAACCGTTAGGGCCCACTACGGCGGTGATCCCCGGACGGATGGCGATTTTGGTCCGGTCGGGAAAGCTCTTGAATCCTTGGATCTCCAGTTCTTTTAAAACCATATCTTCTCCATAGGTTGCGTTTTCTCGTTACTTTTCCAGCCCCATGAGGCGGAGTGCCTCGTGGGCGGCGGCCTGTTCCGCCTGTTTTTTGCTGTGGCCGGTGCCCCGGGCAATGATGTTACTGTTCAGCTTGACCGCCACCGTAAACCGCTTGTCGTGATCGGGGCCGGTCTCCTTCTCCAGATGATAGGAAAGCCGCTCCTCCGGGTTTTGCTGGATCACTTCCTGGAGGCGGGTCTTATAGTCCGCCCCGGCGGTTTTTCCCTCGCTGAGGAAGGGCAGGATGAACTTTCGGGCGGTTTCCAGCCCCCCGTCCAGGTAGAGGGCGGCAATGACCGCCTCAAAGGCGTCGGATACCACGCTGGGCCGGGTGCGGCCCCCGTTCATCTCCTCCCCTTTTCCCAGCCGGAGAAACTCCCCCAGCCGGATCTCCTGGGCAAACTGGAAGAGGGCTTCCTCGCTGACCAGCCGGGAGCGCATCCGGGTCAGGTCCCCTTCGGCGTGGCCGGTCTGGGTGCGGAAAAGGTAATCTGCCGAAACCAGCTGAAGGACCGAATCCCCCAGAAACTCCAGCCGCTCGTTATGCTGCACAGGGGCAGGGCTCTCGTTGGCGTAGCTGGTGTGGGTCAGGGCCGTCTCCAGCAATTTCTTGTTTTTAAACTGATGGCCAATCAGCCGCTCCAACTCCGTCATTCTCCCTTTGCCTCACTTTGCAGTTTTGTCAGAGCAACTTCCATGGTGCCGCAGAGATCATTCTCTACACAAGTTTTTGCCTGACGAATCGCATTTTTGATTCCCTTGGCCTTGCTGGAGCCGTGGGCTTTGATGACCGGCCGGGCGGCCCCCAGAAGAGGTGCGCCCCCGATCTCCTCGCTGTCCATGGCCTTCTTCACCTGCATCAGACTGTTCTTCCCCAGGAGAAGCCCCAGGGTGCCCAGCAGGTTGGAGGTCATGGAGGTCTTGATCATTTTCAGCAGGGTCTTGGCCATCCCCTCGGAGAGCTTGAGGATCACGTTCCCCACAAACCCGTCACAGACCACCACGTTGGCGGCGCCGGAGGGCACGTCCCGGGGTTCAATATTCCCCACAAAGTTCAGGTTGGGGTTGACCTTCATGAGCTGATGGGCCTCCCGGTAGAGCTCGGTGCCCTTGCTCTCCTCGGCTCCGTTATTTACCAGGGCCACGGTGGGGTTTTCGATTCCCATGACCCGGTCCATGTAAACGCTGCCCATTACGCCAAAGGCTTCCAGCATGGCGGGGCGGCACTCCACATTTGCGCCGGAGTCCAGCAGCATAAAGGGGCCGGCGCCAGGCAGCACGGTGGCCAGAGCAGGCCGCTTGATGCCCGGAATGGTGCGCACAATCAGGCTGGTGCCCACATGGAGAGCCCCGGTGCTGCCGGCGCTGACAAAGGCGTCCCCCTGGCCCTCGGCCAGCATCTTCAGGCCCACCACCAGGCTGCTGTCCTTCTTGGAACGGACGGCCTTGGCGGGCTCCTCGCACATTTCGATCACCTGGCCGGCATGGACCAGTTCCATCCCCTCCAGGCTGATCTTGTTCTCCCGGGCACACTGGCGGATCTTTTCCTCATCTCCCACCAGGGTGACCCCCACGTTATATTCCTTGACAGCCTGGGCCGCCCCTTCCAGGACAGCCAGAGGGGCGTTGTCCCCTCCCATTGCATCCAGAATGATCTTCATTTCAATTCTCCTTTTCTTTTTCAGGATAGCCCTGGTCCTTCAGCCAGTGCTCCATCTCTTCCACTGCCCGCTGGGCCACCGCCAGATACCGCTGGCGCTTGTCCCGGATATCGGGCCGACCGGGGAGGATTCCCATATTGGCCCCCATGGGCTGGAAGTTTTTGTTGGGGGCAGTGATATACTCCAGCAGCGCCCCGCAGATGGTACCGGCGGGAGGCGCCTGGAATTCCTGATTTTGCAGGACTTTCCAGATGCTGTGGGCCGCCAGCAGGCCGCAGGCGGCGCTTTCCATATACCCCTCAAAGCCGGTGATCTGACCGGCAAAATAGACCCGGGGATGTTCCTTCAAATGGAGGGCCGGAGTCATGACCTTGGGGCTGTCCAGGAAGGTGTTCCGGTGCATGACTCCGTACCGGACGAACTCTGCCTGCTCCAGGCCCGGAATCATCCGGAAGACCCGCTGCTGCTCTCCCCACTTCAGGTTGGTCTGGAATCCCACCAGGTTGTAGAGGGTCCGCTGGGCGTTCTCCGCCCGAAGCTGGACATTGGCCCAGGGCCGGTGCCCGGTACGGGGGTCCCGCAGCCCTACCGGGCGCAGAGGCCCGAACCGCATGGTGTCCGCTCCCCGTCCCGCCATCACCTCGATGGGCATACACCCCTCGTAGACGGTGAGGGTCCCGTCAAAGCTGTGGAGGAGGGCCCGCTCCGCCTGGATGAGGGCGGCGTGGAAGGCTTCGTATTCCTCCTTGTTGAAGGGACAGTTCAGGTAATCCGCCTCCCCCCGGTCATACCGGGAGGCGGCAAAAATCTTGTTCATGTCCAGGCTTTCCGCCGTGACGATGGGGGCAACTGCGTCGTAGAAGTTGAGGCGGCTGTCCCCGGTCAGCTGCCGGATCTCCTCCGCCAGGGCCCCTTCGGTGAGGGGGCCGGTGGCAATGAGAACCAGCCCCTGGGCCGGGAGGGCGGCGGCCTCCTCATGGATGACCTTAATGCCGGGATGGCTGTCCACCTGGCGGGTGATCTCCTGGCTGAAAGCCTCCCGGTCCACGGCCAGGGCGCCCCCTGCCGCCACCCGGGTGGCCCGGGCGATGGGGAGGAGGTGGCTGCCCATCAGGTCCATCTCCGCCTTCAGAAGTCCCGAGGCGGAATCCAGCCGGTCCGCTTTCAGGCTGTTGGAACAGACCAGTTCCCCGTAGCTGTCCCGGGTGTGGGCGGGGCTGTGCTTTTTGGGCTTTTGTTCCCACAGCTCCACAGTCACGCCCCGGTCGGCCAGCCAGAGGGCGGCCTCGCAGCCGGCCAGGCCCGCCCCTAAAATCGTTACCTTCTCCATTTATTTTTTCCCTTTGGTGTTGAGCTTCTCGTACCCGCAGCCTTCCTTGGCGCAGTAGAGGCGGCTGCCCTTCTTGAAGAGGGTGCTGCCGCACTGGGGACATACCTCGGTGGTGGGCATATCCCAGGTCATGAAATCGCAGGCGGGATTCTTCTCGCAGCCGTAGTAGATGCGGCCCTTGGCGCTCTTGTTCTCCAGCATCCGGCTGCCGCACTTGGGGCATTTGCCCCCGGTGTCCTTCACCAGGCGCTTGGTGTTGGTGCACTCCGGGAAGCCGGGGCAGGCCAGGAACTTGCCGTACCGGCCCACCTTGATGACCATTTTCCGGCCGCACTTCTCACAGATCTCGTCGGTCTCCTCGTCGGGGATCTTGATCTTCTTCCCCTGCATCTCCGCTTCCGCCTGGGAGAGCCGCTTGCTGAAATCCTGGTAGAAGGCGTCCACCGCCTCCTGCCACTGTTCCTCCCCGTTTTCCACCTTGTCCAGCTGATGTTCCATATCGGCGCTGAACTCCGGATCCACGATCTCGGGGAACTCCTTCACCATCAAGCCGTTCACCGTCCGGCCCAGAAGGGTGGGTTTCAGTGTTTTCTGGTCCCGCTCCACATAGCCCCGGTCGATGATGGTGGTGATGATGGGGGCATAGGTGGAGGGACGGCCGATTCCGTTCTCCTCCAGGGCCCGGATGAGGGTGGCCTCGGTATACCGGGCGGGGGGCTGGGTGAACTTCTGCTCCCCCTTCAGCTCCTTGAGGCGGAGGGTCATCCCCTCCTCCAGGGGGGGCAGGGCGGTCTCCTTCTTTTCCTTCTCGTCGGCGGCCTCCTCGTAAAGGGCGGTGAAGCCGTCAAAGGTCATCTGGTAGCCGCTGGCCTTGAAGCAGTAGTCCCCGGCGGTGACGGTGACCGACACGGTGTCCTGCTGGCAGTCGCTCATCTGGCTGGCAATGAACCGGCTCCAGATCAGGCGGTAGAGCTTGGCAATATCCCCGCTCACATTCTGTTCCACCTCGCCGGGGGTGATGGCAGGGATGGAAGGGCGGATGGCTTCGTGGGCATCCTGGGCGGCGGTGGCGCTGCGGGATTTGTAGGTCCGCTTGGTCTTGGCCAGGTACTTCTCTCCATAGGTGGAAAGGATGTACTCCTTGGCTCCGGCCACTGCCTCCTCCGACACCCGGAGGCTGTCGGTACGCATATAGGTGATGAGACCGATGGCCCCGTGGCCTGCCAGCTCCACCCCCTCATAGAGGGTCTGGGCTGCCCGCATGGTCCGGGTGGCGGTGAAGCCCAGCCGTCGGCTGGCCTCCTGCTGGAGGGTGGAGGTGATGAAGGGGGCAGCGGGGATCTTCCTGCGCTGGCCCTTCTTCAGCTCGGTGACCTGGTAGGAAGCCCCTTCCAGGTCAGAGAGGATCTTATCGCTCTCGGCTTTGTTGTGGACCGCCAGCTTCTTCCCGTCCCGGGTGGAGTCCAGCCGGGCGGTGAACTTCCGGCTGGAACCGGGAGGCATGAGCTGGGCGTCGATGTTCCAGTATTCCTCCGGCTTGAAGTTCTCGATCTGCTGTTCCCGGTCGTCGATAAGCCGGACCGCCACGCTCTGGACCCGCCCGGCAGAGAGGCCCCGGCGGATGGTCTTCCAGAGGAAGGGGGATACCTTGTACCCTACCAGCCGGTCCAGCACCCGGCGGGCCTGCTGGGCGTCAAACAGGTTGGTGTCGATGGCCCGGGGATGAGCCATTCCCTCGGTGACCCCCTTCTTGGTGATCTCTCCGAAGGTGACCCGGTTGGGCTGGCTGGGATCCATCCCCAGAATATGCGCCAGGTGCCAGCTGATGGCCTCCCCTTCCCGGTCCGGGTCGGTGGCCAGAAGCACCTTGTCCGCCTGGGCGGCAGCGGCCTTCAGCTCCTTGATGAGCTTGCCCTTGCCTTTGATGCTGATATAT
>CALXEN010000089.1 GCA_944387325.1 uncultured Clostridia bacterium
GTGAAGTATTGATACAACATTCCCATAAAAAGGGCCACTGACAGCAGGAACACCCAAATTCCCACCGCCAGACAGTTGCGGAAGATTTTTTTCGTCATGTCCTTCTCCTCACAATTCCGGCGCTGCCCAAAAGGCAGAGGGCGCCGTGGGCTCAGTCCCCGGAGATTTTGTACCCCACGCCCCGCACCGTCTCAATATAGCTGCCGCACTCCCCCAGCTTTTGGCGCAGGGTCCGGACGTGGACATCCACGGTGCGGCTGGCCCCATCAAATTCATAGCCCCAGATGGGATTGAGCAGCTGATCCCGGGTAAACACCGTTCCCTGTCGCTCCATCAGCAGGGCCAGAAGCTGAAACTCCTTCAGAGTCAGGGTCACTTCCCGGTCGCCAACCCGGACCATATGCCGTTTGGGATCTACGGACAGTTTCCCGATCCGGCATACTCCCTGCTCTTCCTCCGGCGCACTATGCCGCAGCGCAGCCCGAATGCGGGCCATCAGCTCCATCATGCCAAAGGGCTTTGCGATATAGTCGTCCGCCCCCTGGTCCAGGCCCAGCACCTTATCATACTCTGTGCTTTTGGCCGTAAGCATCAGGACGGGCAGCTTCCGGGTGGCCGGGTCTGCCCGCAGGCGCCCCAGCACCTGCAGTCCGTCCTCCTCCGGGAGCATAATGTCAAGCAAAAGCAGATCGGGTTTTTTCTCTCCAAGGGCGCGCCAGAACTGGGAGGGCCGTTCAAAGCCCTCCGCCTCCATTCCCTGGCTGTTCAGGGTATATACCACCAGCTTACGGATGCTGGCGTCGTCCTCTAAGATGTAAATCAATGGATTTCCCCGCTTTCTCTGCTTGTTCAGTCCTCTTCATATTCCCCGGTGATTGCATACTCCACCCACTGGGCAATGTTGCAGGCGTGGTCGCCGATACGTTCAAAGTATTTGGCCACCATCAGCAGATCCAGGCACAGCCCTCCGTCCCGTCCCTGAGAAATCAGGTTGGTGAGCTTCTCCCGCACTGCCAAAAACAGCCCATCCAGTTGGTCATCCCGGGCAATCACCGCATGAGCCAGATTCAGAGCCCCCCGGACAAAGGCGTCCACGCTGTCGGTCACCATGCTGATGGCCGTCCGGGCCATGTCTCCCACGGGCACTTCCATAATGACGCTGCTGCGGTTCATATCCCGGGCAATTTCGGCAATGTCGCTGGCCTGGTCGCCAATGCGCTCCATGTCGGAGATCATCCGCATGGCGGCCGAGACGGCGCGCAGGTCGCTGGCCACAGGCTGCTGGCGCAGCAGAAGTTTCATGCACTGGCCCTCGATATCCCGCTCCTTGTGGTCAATCTCCTGTTCCAGATAGGTTGCACGGGACCCCAGCTGCCGGTCCCCCTCCAAATAGGCCTTTGTGGCCGCGGAGATGGCCTCCTCGCACAGAGCACCCATCTCGATGAGCTCTACGTTCAGCCGCTCCAGCTGTTCATGAAAATGGTTTCTCATATCAGCCAAACCTCCCGGTAATGTAGTCCTCCGTGCGCTTGTCCTTGGGCATGGAGAAGATCTGTTCCGTCTCCCCGAACTCTACCAGCTCACCCAACAGGAAAAAGGCGGTATTGTCGGAGATACGGGCGGCCTGCTGCATGTTATGGGTTACCATGATGATAGTATAATCGTTTTTCAGTTCGGCGGCAAGGTCCTCAATCTTCGAGGTGGAAATGGGGTCCAGCGCGGAGGTGGCCTCGTCCATCAGAAGCACATCCGGCTTCACCGCCAGCGCCCGGGCGATGCAAAGGCGCTGCTGCTGGCCGCCGGAAAGGCCCAGAGCGGACTTCTTCAGCCGGTCCTTCACCTCGTCCCAGATGGCCGCACCCTGCAAAGACTGCTCCACAATCTCATCCAGCTTCACCTTGTTGCGGATGCCGTGGGTACGGGGGCCGTAGGCCACATTGTCATAGATGGACATGGGAAAGGGATTGGGCTTTTGAAAGACCATGCCGATGCGCCGGCGCAGATCGGTCACGTCCCGGCCGGGGGCGTAGATGTCCTCGTCCCGGTAGTAAAGGGAGCCCTCAATGCGCACACTGGGAATCAGGTCGTTCATGCGGTTGATGGAGCGCAGGAAGGTGGACTTGCCGCAGCCGGAGGGCCCGATGAGGGCGGTAATCTCATGCTCGGGAATGTCCATATTGATGGATTTCAGGGCGTGGTTTTCCCCATAATACAGGTTCAGATCCTGAGCCCTGAGGACAATCTGTTCACTCATAGATACAATACCTACCTTTATTTCTTTCTAAGCCCCTTGCCAACCAGCTTGGCAGCCAGATTGATCGCCAGGGTAATGGCCAGCAGCACCACGGCCACAGAGAAGGCCAGATCAAAGTCCGCCCGCTCCTTGGCGTAGACATAGAGGGCCACGGTCAGGGTGGAGCCGGAGCTCTGCAGCAGGCTGGACAGCCCATCCCGGAAGTATTCCTGCATGGACATGCTCATGCCCACGGTATAGAGGAGCACGGCGGACTCGCCTACAATCCGTCCAATGGCCAGAATACAGCCGGTAACGATCCCGTCTACTGAGGAGGGAAGCACCACCGTGCGGATCATGTGCCACTTGCCCGCTCCCAGGCCCAGGGAACCCTCCCGGTAGCTCTGGGGCACCGTCTTCAAAGACTCCTGGGTAGTGCGGATGATGGTGGGCAGGGTCATAATGACCAGCGTCATGGAGCCGGCAATCAGGGTCTTGCCCAGCCCCAGGGTCTGGCAGAAGATCAGCGACCCCACCAGGGCGTAGAGGATAGAGGGGATACCCGCCAGGGTCTCGGTGGCGTACTCAATGGCCGTCACCAGGCGGTGATTGG
>CALXEN010000090.1 GCA_944387325.1 uncultured Clostridia bacterium
AGGCCACAGCCCCGGCGCCGATGTACCGCAGGTAGTTGCTCCAGAGGGCGGAGACTCCCTCTTTGGCCACCAGTGCGCTGATGGTCATATCGGTGACCGGGAACATGGTGGCGTCCCCGCCGAAGAGGAGCATGAGGGGCATGATGACCAGCCAGCCCAGCAGGCCGCCGGCAAAGAGGTAGGAGGACACCCTCACACCGCAGATGTAGCCCACGCCGGCCAAGGCCGGCAGCACGTCGATGCCGATGCCGGATCCCTTGTAGACAGGGATATCATAGGTGATCTCACTGGGAAAGATCTTGAGGCCGTCGGCAATGAACTTGTACAGGGCAGCGATGCCCAGGCCGGAAAAGACGGTGGAGGCCTTGGCGCCGCCCTCCTCCCCGGCGATGAGGACCTCGGCGCAGGCCTGTCCTTCCGGGTAGGCCAGAGTACCGTGCTCCTTCACAATAAGGGCGCTCCGGAGAGGGATCATCATAAGCACCCCCAGGACGCCGCCGCAGAGGGCGATGAGGCCGATCTCCACCAGGGAAGGACGGTTGCATAGGCCCTCCGCCGCCCACATAAAGAGGGCAGGCAGGGTGAAGATGGCGCCTGCCGCCACCGACTCACCGGCGGAGCCGATGGTCTGGACCATGTTGTTTTCCAGGATGGAATCCCGCCGGAGGATCTTCCGGATAATCCCCATGGAGATGACCGCCGCCGGGATAGAGGCGGAAACGGTCATCCCCACCCGCAGTCCCAGGTAGGCGTTGGCGCCGCCGAAGACCACGGCCAGGATGCAGCCCAGCAGCACAGAGACCACTGTCATTTCCGGCACGACCTTGTCGGCGGGAATGTAGGGCTGGAAGTCTTTCTTTTCCACGATTTTCGATTCCTTTCTTTTTCTCATTTCCGCAAGCAGGACGATAGTTTTCCGCTCACGGACATATCCCCCTATTTTACATATTTTATTGGTTCCCGTCAAGGGCGGGAGTAGGTCTCCTCTCCCTGTCTTTTGGAACCCTGCGGGGCGTATCTCTGCCGGGAAGAAAGAGCTGGCCCGAATCAGAGAAAGCCATCCCGTGGGATGGCTTTCTCTCTGGCTCGGCAGGGAGCCGGGCGGTTGTTTTTCAGGGCTCCTGTTCCGCCGGGGCGCTTTCCTCCGGGCGGTAGGGCGCCGCAGACCGCAGCGCCCGGGTCATGGCAGTCAGGAGGGAGATCACCTCTTCCCTGGTATGGCCGTCCAGGGCAGCGGAGAGCAGCCCGTCCTCGTGCCGGAAGGCGGCGGTGAGCTGTTCCGCTGTGGATTTTCCCTTTTCCGTCAGGGTGATCTCCAGGGACCGCCGGCTTCCCGGGGCTGCGGTACGCACCACCAGCCCCGCCTCTGCCAGCCGGTCAATGGAACGGGACAGGGTGGATTCACCCACGCCGCAGACCTGGGACAGACCTTTCTGGGAGCTGGCTCCCGCTTCAAGAAGGTAGGCCAGGACCCGGGGTTGTCCCTGTCCCAGGGGGATCCCCAGAGACTGAAAATAGCTTCGCAGGTACCGGCGGCGTTCATATTCCAGCCGTGCAACGGCGGCATACAGACTTTGCTCCATAGAGTTCCTCCTCAGGTTAGCTGGGTCATACCGGTGTAGAGCTGGTAGTACCGTCCCCGCTGGGCCAGCAGTTCATCATGACTGCCCCGCTCCATGATCCGGCCCCCCTCCACCACCAGGATGGCGTCAGCGTTCCGGACGGTGTAGAGCCGGTGGGCGATGACAAACACTGTCCGCCCCTCCATGAGGGTGTCCAATCCCTGCCCGATGAGCTTCTCGGTGCGGGTGTCAATGGAGGAGGTGGCCTCGTCCAGGATGAAGACCGGCGGGCGGGCCACCGCTGCCCGGGCAATGGCCAAAAGCTGCCGCTGCCCCTGGGAGAGGTTATCTCCGTCCCCGGAGATCATGGTGTTGTACCCCTCCGGCAGGCGGCGGATAAAGGAGTCGGCGTTGGCCAGCCGGGCGGCTGCCATCACCTCTTCGTCGGTGGCGGTCAGCCGGCCGTACCGGATGTTCTCCAGGATGGTCCCCGTAAAGAGGTGGGTGTCCTGCACTACCACCGACAGGGACCGGCGCAGGTCATCCTTCCGGATCTGCCGCAGGTCGATGCCATCGTAGGTGATGGATCCTCCCTGGATCTCGTAAAACCGGGTGATCAGGTTGATGATGGTGGTCTTTCCCGCACCGGTGGAGCCCACAAAGGCGATCTCCTGCCCCGGCTCGGCGTAGAGGGAGACCCCATCCAGGATCTTTTTTCCCGGCGTATAGCCAAAGACCACGTCATGAAACCGCACATCCCCCCGGAGCGGGACCAGCCTGGCCCCGTCCTCTGCGGGGCACTTCCAGGCAAACCGGCCGGTATACTGGGCGGTCTCCGTCATGGAGCCGTCCTCCTCCTGCCGGACCCGGACCAGGGTCACATCTCCTTCATCCACCTCCGGCTCCTCGTCCATCATGGCGAAGATCCGCTCCGCACCGGAGAGGGCGCTCATGAGGAAGTTGGCCTGCTGGGTCAGCTGGTTAAGGGGCATGGCGCTCTGGCGCACAAAGACCAGATAGGAGGACAGGCTGCCGATGTCCGTTACCCCCGCCAGCACGAAAAGGCCCCCCACGCAGGCCGACACGGCATAGTTCACGTAGGAGAGGCTGACCACGGTGGGGACCATCATCCCCGCATACCCGGCAGCCTTGGTGCCCGCCTTCCGCAGGGCCTCGTTCCGGCGGCAGAACTCTTCAAAGTCCGCCTCCTCGTGGTTGAACACCTTCTCCACCTTCTGCCCCGCCACCATCTCCTCCACAAAGCCGTTGAGGGAGGCCAGGTTCTTCTGCTGCTGGGCATAATACTGCCGGCCCCGCCGCCCGTTGTAGAGGATGAAGGCAAGCATCAGGGCCAGGAAGGCGATGACGATGGCGGACAGCCGGGCGTTGAGGACGATGAGCATCACAATGGTCCCCGTCACCACCACGAAGCTCTGGATGAGAAGGGTGAAGCTGTTGTTGAGGGCCTCGGTCACAGCGTCGATGTCGTTGGTGAAGCTGCTCATAAGCTCCCCGTGGGTGCGGGCGTCAAAGTAGGCCAGGGGCAGCTTCTGGGTCCGGGCAAAGAGGTCCCCCCGGATCTGGGCGACGATCTTCTGAGCCGTGCGGACCATCAGCTGGTTATACCCCAGGGTGCAGAGAGCCCCCACCCCGTACATCACCGCCATGGCCGCCACGGCACGGGCCAGCCCGGGAAGGTCCCCGGGAACGATGAATTGATTGATGACCGGCTTGAGCAGGTAGGTCCCGGTGACATTGGCCAGGCCGGACACCACCACCATCACCGCCACCAGGGCCAGTGCTCCCTTGTGGCCGCCCAGATACCGGGCCAGGCGGCGCAGAGTCTTTTTTGCGTCCTTGGGACGCTTGTAGGTCATAAGTCTTGCCATTACAATCCCGCCCCCTCTTGCTGGGACTGGTAAACGTCCCGATAGATTTCGCTGGTCTCCATAAGGGTCCAGTGATCCCCCACAGCGTCGATCCGTCCGTCGTTGAGGACCACGATCTTGTCTGCGTGGAGCACCGAGGAAATCCGCTGTGCAATGATGATCTTGGTGGTGTCGGGGAGACACCGGGCCAGCCCCTCCCGGATCTTTGCCTCCGTCACCATATCCACGGCGCTGGTGGAGTCATCCAGGATCAGGACCTTGGGCTTTTTCAGCACTGCCCGGGCGATGCAGAGGCGCTGCTTCTGCCCGCCTGATACGTTGACGCCTCCCTGGCCCAGGTCGGTGTCGTAGCCATTATCCAGGCGGTGGATGAACTCGTCCACACAGGCGATCCGGCAGGCCTCCTGAATCTCCTCCTCGGTGGCGTCCGCCTTCCCCCAGCGCAGGTTCTCCTTCACGGTACCGGAGAAGAGGGTGTTTTTCTGGAGAACCATGGCAATGGCATCCCGGAGATGGGCCAGGGGATACTCCTGCACCGGCCGTCCATCCAGGTAGACGGTGCCTTTGGTGGCCTCATAGAGGCGTGGGATCAGCTGCACCAGGGTGGACTTGGAGGACCCTGTGCCGCCGATGATCCCCACCGTCTCCCCTGCCTTGATGTCCAGGGTGATGTCGGACAGGACATAATTTTCCGCTCCTGCACGGTACTGGAAAAAGACGTGGTCAAAGCGCACCGAGCCCTGTTCCACCTCCACGTCCCGGGCATTCTCGTCGGTCAGGTCCAGGGGTTCATCCAGCACCTCGGCGATACGCTGGGCCGATGCCCCTGCACGGGTCAGCTGCAAAAACACGTTGGAGATCATCATCAGACTGTTGAGGACCTGGAGCACATAGCTTAAAAAGCCGGTGAGCTTTCCCACCTGCAGGTCCCCGGTCTGGATCATGCCGCCGCCGATCCAAAGGATGCAGAGGATGGTGGTGTACAGAACAAACTGCATGGCGGGCATATTGAGGACCGCCGTGGCGAAGGACCGGGTGGAGACCTGACAGAGCTGGTCATTGACTGCGGCGAACTTTTCGTTTTCATAGTCGCCCCGCACATAAGCCTTGACGATCCGCACCGCCGTGAGATTCTCCTGCACCACCCGGTTCACCTGGTCCACCGCTCCCTGCATCACCGTATAGAGGGGCCGCACATGGGTGACGATCTGCCACAGGAGCACCGCCAGCACCGGCGCCGCCACCAGGAAGATCACTGCCAGCCGGGGATTGATGAGGAAGCCCATAAAGATGGACATGACCATCATGGTGGGACCCCGCACCCCGGGCCGCAGGCCGGTGACCACGGCATTCTGGATGGTGGTCACATCCCCGGTCAGCCGTGTGACCAGGGACTCAGTGCGAAAGCGGTCCCGGTTTGCGAAGGAAAAGCTCTGGACCTTGGCATACTCCGCCTTCCGGACCTCGGCGGCCAGGCCGTTGCCGCAAAGCGCTGCCAGCCGGGCCGAGCCGGTGCCCAGCACCAGCGCCGCCGCTGCGCAGGCGCACATCCACACCCCCTGCCGGAAAATAAAGGCGGTGTCGCCGTTTGCGACCCCCACGTCCACCAGATCGGCCATGATCAGCGGGATGACCAGTTCCAGCGTCAGCTCCGCCATGACGCAGACCACCGCCAAGGCGGCATACCCACGGTACTTGTGGAGATACCCGCTGAACCGTCGGATCAGTTCCATAGAAACGCCCCCAATACTTGCATTTGCAACTATTGTAAGTGCATATGACCTTCTTGTCAAGACGCTGGCGCCGGTGAATAAGAAAAAGCCATCCCTCGGGATGGCTTTTTCTTATTCGCTTTACAGGCCCTTGTTTTTCATAATAGGGCCGTCAGCGATTTCTTCCCAGAAACAGCAGCAGGCCGGACAAAAAGAGAGGGCCCAGCCGGAACAGTTTATAGCTCGCCGTGGACAGAGTCATAAACCATTTCCACAACAGCAGACGCAGAGGCTCCCAATTTACCAGGGCATAGGGCCACAGACCCAGATATCCGGTCGCCCAGAGGAGATAGGAACACAGTGACAGAATCCCCAGCCCCAGCAGTACACGGCGGACCCGGACGCTGCGGATCCGGAGGTCCACCCACAGGGAGGCCAGGGAGGGGATGAGACAGCCCAGCCCCAAAGTTCCCAGGGGCGGTACGGTCAAAGAGTAGGTCATACTGGGACGAGGGTCCAGGCTCTGTGCAAGCTCACGGGCCAGCTGCGGCTCCAGGGTCGCTGCCATGACCAACCAGGCGATTACGACCACAGCACAGAGCGCCGTGGACACCAGATACCGCCTCTGGTACCGGGGATACCCCTCCTCCACATCCACCGCACCAGGGCCGTAGATCAGTTCCCGGACGTCTGCCCCCAGAGCCTCCGCCAGGACGGTCAGGGTCTCTGCATCCAACTTGTTCCTCTCGGTCTCCCAGGCGGACACCGCCTGCCGGGTGACATGGAGCCGCTCCGCCAGATCTTCCTGGGTCAGTCCCGCCCGCTGGCGCAGCCGCCGGCAGTTACGCCCTACCATAGTGCTCACCTCCCGTATTCTTCTGGTTTCATAATAGCAGGAGAGGCTATATTTGTCACGCAACGATCCATTGCAATATTCCATTGCGACGGTAATTTCCACTGCCAAAAGGGGAACTGCACCATCGCCTTCCTGCGATCCCCCCAAACATATTTTCCGTTAAGGATATCATACAAAAGCGCCTTAAATAGTTCCGTTACTTTAGTTTCCTAGAAACCAACCTACTGGCGCCAAAATTCATACCAAGATATATGCAGCAGACAGAAAAAGCACTTTCTGGAAAAGTTAGGAAAAAGCCGCAGGCTCTGAATTGAGCCTACGGCTAATCTGGTTCACTTCCACGGACTCGGACCCCGGGTCCGCTGATTAAGAGTCAGTTGCTCTGGCGCCCCTAAGGGCTTTTCAGTGGAATCGTCTTTTTTTGTGATAGTTACGCTATATTTCTATTCCCCATTGTTCCACAAAAGCTCAATATGGACTGACGGTACTAAAATTACTGGTACTGTTGATCATTTTTGCAGATTGGTTTGCGGCCTCTGAACTGTATGAAATCTGCCGGCAATGAAGGCATCCCCAAAAGTTGCCTTCCATCTTCCGGAAAGAAAACTTTCTAAAACAGGCTTGCCGGGCGAGTCCCTGCGTCTTCCGGATTTTGCCGTCAAAGTGATTTTCACCTTATTAGGTCGCCCTGTAACTCTTCACAAGAAAAATTTTTGACGGGCAATTCCTTCCAGCACAGCGGCCGAACCCTGGATGCCAAACTCAGCGGAATTGAGCATTACATGGCAGTTAACGCTCACCTCTCCCCCACCGTAGATCCTGTGGTATCCCGCCCTGGCCCTGTCTACACGGGCCAGGGTACGGCGGGCGGTTCTCTCCTCCATTTCCAGTTTTTCCACACAATTTTTCAGCCGTTCCTCTACCGGAGCAAAGATATGCACATTCAGGATATTGGGATAATCCTTGAGTACCTCGTCGGCGCAGCGCCCCACAATAATGCAGCTTTGTTTGGCGGCCAGGTCCCGGATGATGTTTTTCTGCACGGCGAAAATCTCATCCCGCATACTCTTCACTCCCATTCCCAGGGGATAAATCCGCCGGTAAAAGATATTGTGCGCTGATTCCTCATTGTCGGAGATTTCGGAAACGGGCAGTCCCATCCGCCGGGCGGTCTGTTCCACGATGTCACGGTCATAGAATTCGCATCCCATCCGAGCTGCCAGTTCCTGAGCAATGCTCCGCCCCATACTGGCAAATTCCCGGGAAAGTGTGATCACATATTTTTCCACAAAGGCACCCCCTTTACTTTGCCGCCTGGACCCGGCAGGAAGAATTTCCGGGCTTCGGGTTCTGCAAGGAACGCACTGCACAGGAAAGAGAAAAATTGATGGCAAAATAAATCATAAAGGCCATACCAAACAGGACGAAAACGTCACTCACCAACTGTGTGCCGGCGCCGTTGTACATATTGGAGGTGGCCAGAATCTGGCGCACCCGGGACATAAGTTCGATGACGGCCACATTGGCCAGGTAGCTGGAATCCTTGATGGTGCTGATGACCTGGCTGAGAAGGGTAGGCACTACTGCCCGGTAAGCCTGCGGCAGCACAATGTACCACAATACCTGCACGGTATTGAATCCTTGAGAGTGTCCGGCTTCAAACTGGCCGTTTGCCACAGAGTTCAGACCACCCCGGATGATCTCAGCCATAATGGAGGATTCAAACAGAACCAGCGCCACAAAGGCCCGAAAAAGCACCCGCACTTCCACGCTGGTAAGGCCCAGCATCCGATGGGTAAAGAACCCCGGCACCGGACAGAAAACCAGACAGATGAAAAGCCAGAACAACAGCGGAGTATTGCGAAACAGTTCAATATATCCGGTAGCCAACCACTTGAGCGGACGGCTGCGGCCGGTACAGTAGTTCCGCATCAGGCCAAGCAGTGATCCGATAAAGATACTGACCACCACCGCACAGACCGAGATGACCAGGGTAAACAATACCCCCCGCATGATATACAGGAGAACGCCCTGTTTGGCCAGGATAGAAAAACTTGCCTGCCAGTCCAACATTTAAGACACCTCCTGTTCCAGCCGTCTGACCACAGCGGCACTTCGCACATCCCGGCGTTTAAGGTTGTTTTCCCAGGCGGAAGCCAGGGTAGACAACGGGAAACAGACCACAAAGAACATGGCCCCGCAAACCAGGTAGGCCGGGGCATAGGCACCGCCGGTGGAAGCGCCTGTAACAAAGCTGTAGGTCAAAGAAATCAGGTCTGCTCCTCCCACAATGTACAGGCAGCTGGTATTTTTAAAAAGGTTTACCGCCTGGTTTACCATAGGCGGCAGGATGATCTTAAGGCTCTGGGGAAAGATAATATAGTACATTGTCTCCACATAGCCAAAGCCCTGGCTGGCTGCCGCTTCAAACTGACCTTTGGGAACGGCCTGGATCCCGGCACGCACCACTTCGGCCATATAGGCTCCGGTGTAGATTCCCAAGCTGATAATACCGGTAAAGATAATGCTGACCTTGGAACCGGAAAAAGCCAATACATAGTATAAGAAGCACATTTGCAGCACAATGGGCGTGTTCTGAAAAAATTCCACATACACCCGAGCCACCGCCATCAAAGGCTTTTTGCCGCTGGTAGCCAGCAGTCCAAAAAACAGGCCCAGGGCCAAAGCCAGAAGCAGCCCGAAAATTGCTGTTTCCAGGGTGTTTCCGAATCCCATGAGGAATGTGCTTCGATAGGTCCATACCTTGCCCCAGGCCTGAGGTGAAAGCAATTCTGCCATCTTGAGTTTCTCCCCCTCCTGATAGAAAGAGGAGGCCCGGAGCAAGGCCCCGGACCTACCCCATCGGTTATTCCTTTAGAACGTATCAGCCCAGGTTGAACTGACTGATGTATCCCTCAACTGTACCGTCAGACAGGCAGCTTTCAATACTCGGCTTTGTTGTAGGTTCCCCACAGGGTACCGTTTTGCACCGTTGTGTCTACGATCTGTTCGATGTAATCAGGCGAGCCAAATTCCCCCATGTTCCATGTACCGACCGTTTCCTTGATGGTGAGATCCGGGTTCAGGATAACCAGATGGGAATTTGGGCCGCTCGAAGCGCCGCAGTACACGCCATAGATGGTGTCGTCGATCATCTCCAGGCCGTAGAACCAGTCACCTAGATTGTATTCCGCCAGCGCAGTGTAATTAGACTGATCCTCACTGCTGACGCTGATCATCTTCCACCTGCCGCTGCCCTCGTACCCGAAGATGGTCGTGCCGGTATCATGTGCAAATGCGGTCATGGGCATCAGCCCCATCGCTAGGCAGAGGCAGAGCACCAGTGCCATCAGTTTGAAAATTCTGTTTTGCTTCTCGGTTATTATGTTTGGTTTCCTACTTTCTCTTTCATTCGAGCCGGTCCTTTCAGCTCGTTTTCCAGCATCTGTTCCACACGGTCCGCCAGATAATCCGCCGCCCGCTGCCGGCCCCGGGGCGAAAGCCAGGGGCAGGGGCGGGTCATTTCCACCGTCAGCAGGGTGAGCGGCGGTTTGGGGGATACGGACAGGGCAAATCCGCTTGTGTTTCCGTAAACGGTCACTTCGGCGGCGATCCATCCGTCTTCCCCTTTTTCATATTCGCATTCTTCCGAATCCAGCACATCATACAGGGCATACAGCACCAGCTGTTTGGTGTAAGGCAGGATCCGCTGAACCGCTTTCATCTGATCGCCTCCCCTTTTGCATTTCTTATTCCAGGATGGCAAAATTCCGGTTGGATTCCCCGGTCATGGCAGGAGGATCGTTCCGGGCGGGGACCGAAAAGGCAGCCAGAACCAGGACCAATCCTTTTTGTCCAGGGTCATTTCTTCCTTGAATACAGAATCCTTTACCAGTTGATCTCCATGCCGGAGGTATCCATCCGCTCCAGTACAAGGGTGGAACCGTCCGAATTATTCACGGTCAGGATATCCCCTTCCAGGGTGTAGGGCAAGCTGGTGACGGTGCCGTTCTCCATCACAAAGGCCATGCTGTCCTCCACCACGTTCCAGTCCTCAAAATGACTGTCCATAAACACCGCATCTGCCTCCGGCACATAGGACCCGTAGCCGCTCCGTTCCTCCCCGGCGGTCAGGTACCAGACCCGCAGGCTGAACACTTCCTGGGCGTCCGTCACTGACACCCAGTAGCCCAGCAGCTCCTCCGGCTTGTTCTCCTCATAGGTGGGGAATTCAACCAGGTCCCGGGGCAGGAACGCAGCCTCGGACTGGGTGTCAGGATTGACGGTGATAAAGAGCCCGTTCTCCTTGTCCGGCAGGAAGATGTAATTCTGGATATCGTTGCTGTAGGGCCAGTCCTTCATCTGGAAGGTCAGGACCCCCTCCTCCACCGACCAGTCCATCTCATAGATGGTATGCTCGTTGTCGGTGGTCAGCTGGCCGGTGCCGTCCTCATAGAAAAAATAAATCACTCCGGGGGCGTTCTCGTTGCACCAGGTCCCCAC
>CALXEN010000091.1 GCA_944387325.1 uncultured Clostridia bacterium
TCAC
The DNA here is from genome assembly GCA_944387325.1 of uncultured Clostridia bacterium. Taxonomy (GTDB): domain Bacteria; phylum Bacillota; class Clostridia; order Oscillospirales; family Ruminococcaceae; genus CALXEN01. The sequence goes on from CALXEN010000091.1 coordinate 5, forward strand.
GCCCTTGGCATTCTCCTCCTGGAAAGCGGTCAACTGCTCCGGGGTGTACTGGGGGCTGTTCACTCCCATCATGATGGGGAAAGCCACATGGCCGCAGTTCAGGGTCCCGATCCGGCGCTTCAGACTCTCATTCAGCCGCTTATATTCTGCATCTGAATACTGGTGTCCCTGGATGGGTTCATGGTCTGGGGCGCTGTTGGCGTGGGCGCTGATCTCCCAGCCATCGCACCCCAGGGAATCGTGGTTCTCCTGGGTGATCTGCTCCACCATCAGCCCCATACCGCCCATCAGGTTCCGGCGGACCGCCGCCCCAAGTTCCGTGACCACTCCGCTCTCGTAGTCGATGGCCACGATCCCCCTGCCGGCCAAAGCCCTGGTGGCCATCCTGGCGGCCTGTGAGGCACTTGTGGCACCGGTAGACACAAGATTCAGGGCCTGATCCATACACTCACGGTAAACATCCTGGAGGGGCTCTGCTTTGCCGGTGAGCGGGGATACCATACCCATGGTCTGGGTGAGATTCTTAAAATCCTTTGTGGCCAGCTGGATGGCGGCCTTGGTGATCTGTTCCAGAGTCTCCTGCTGTGCTTCCGTGGCCCATACCCCAATCCGCTCATAATCGCTATCTCTGGCAATCCTAGCGGCACTGCGAAACAGCTGCCGGATCTCCTGATTTGAGATCCCAAGCTGCTTTTTCAGGAATTTCTTCAGGTCCTGCTTGGAGGCTCCAAGGGCCTGGGCCCGATAAGTTTCATAGGCGGCGGTACTGGTCATCTTTCCTGCTTCAGAAACCCGCTCCACAATATCTGTGAGCAACCACTCTATCACAGGCTGGGCGATCTCTTCCGTACAGGCCCGAAGGCTTCCCACCTGCTCCGGTGTCAGGGACATCGGCTACACCCCCTCATTCCTCCAGCATGGCTTCCAGGGGCGGCATATACTTTTCCCGGATTTTCTGGAGATCCTTTTCCGTTTCGCAGGGTTCCCCATATTTCCAGGCAAGTGCCAGCTCCGGCTTCAGCAGCCCTGCGCTGACCATCTGGAGGGTCTCCGCCCACTCCTTCTCTTTGTCGTAGAGCACCCCGTTACCCCAGTCCACTGCCACAGCTTTGGCTGGGTCCAGATCAACCGCACCAGATACCTTGTACAGCTTCCCCAGCCTGCCGCAAAGCTCCAGGCTCTGGCGCAGGGCCCGCTCCCACATCTGCTGCAGGTCCTGGATGGTCAGGGCGTAGTCTCCCTGACTGCTGGTCACCTCGGTGGCGGTGCGCTGGGCGGCTTCCACCTCACCCAGCAGGCCACGCTTGAAGCCGATCACTGTTTCCAGGTTGCGAAGGTATTCCTTTTTCCGCTCCAGGAAGCTCTGCTGCCGAAGCGTCGGGGAGAAAACCGTCAATCCAGTGGTATCCGGGTCATCGTCCAGACCAATGAAAAGTCCCGCCGGCAGCCGGCTCACCCCATCTTTTCCCTTCTTGATCAGATCAGCAGAGGCAAAGACCCGGCTCTCGCCATTCTCAAACTCCCGGGAGAGCTGCCGCTCGTTCCGGTTGATGTTGTGGATCAAGCCTGCCGCCGGGGCGTAAATGCTCACCGGGTCCTGACTGCCGTCCACGCAGTTCTCCATGGGCAGCCGGATATCCACCAGCCCCAGCCCGCCCACATTTCCCACCACCGCAGTGGGCATGAGGTTCGCATACCTGGGGACGGCGGTCAAAGAGACCGGCGTTCCTATGCTGCTTCCGTCATAGCTGCAGAACAGCTTGTTCTGGATCACCAGCCGCCCCTGCTCATCCAGGCTGCGGCGCTCCAAAAGGGTGTAAAACTTCCCGCCCTGCTGGTGGACCTCTGCGCTGCCCAGGTCAATGGCCTGTCCGTCTGCATTCCTTCCCAGCACGGCAACCATATCCCGCCGCATGACCGAAAAGGTAAACCCGGCAGGTCCCGGGACAGGCTTGATCCACGCTTCTCCTCCTACGAGGGTCAGCTGCATGGCCTTTTTCCGCACCCGGTCCATCTGGTCGAGCAATCCCGTGACAAAAGCATTCCGCCCTGACGTGGAAGCCTCATACTCTGCAAAGCTTGCCCGGTACAGCTTGCTGACTATAGTGTAAGGAAGCCTTTGGCAAGGATCCTCTGCATCTGTCACCTCGTCCTGGAAATAAAGCCGGAACCAATCCTGGATGGCTTTCTTCATGGCAGTGCTGGTACATTCCTTTGCGCCTGGATAGGCCTGCTCAAAGCTGTATATCTTGTTGTTGAGCAATGCTCCAAAGAAACTCATTGCCCTACCTCCTTTGCCATGACCACCGGCCGCTGGCGCCGGAGGGCGTTGTTCATTCCATCAATGTAGGCTTCCAGCCTTGCGATCTCCTTGTTCGCCTGGGCAAGCTTCCGCTCCAGGCGCTGGTTTTCCTCTACCAGACTGCGGCGGGCCCACTCCGGCAGGAACTTCACCCGGAGCCAAGTATAAAATCGTTTGATCATGTGCCCCTCCGTTTCCAGATCCGGTTGGTGGCGTACCGCACCGAATCGATATGGTGGTTATTCAGGTCAGGATATCCGGGTAGCACTTCGCCGGTCCGGTGGTCCCGCTCATACTCATACTCGGAAAATTCCTTTGCTGTATCCGGACAGGCTTCCGGGTCGATCCAGATACAGGAAAGGCCCTGGAGCCACTTCATGCTGGTCCGTACGCTCCCCGGTCCCTTATCTGCGGATCTGCATGGCAGCCCATAGGACCTGTAGTCCCCACAGCTTTTCTCCTCTGCGCTGTCTGCGGTGAGGGTCTCTTCCAGGTCTTTGTCCTGGCACACGCCTTTTTCTATGAGGATCTTGGCCGTGTCCTGGTTGGAAGTCCGCAGCCGGGTGGCCTCATCAAAGATGTACAGGGTACGGCGAGCCGCATCATAGGCGCATCCGTTGTAGGCCCAGGGGTCCGGGTACCATCCCCAGTCCACCCCATGCAGCAGCCGGTCAAAGCTGGCTCTCCTGTCGGCCGGGATGGAATCCAGCCGCAGGTTCTCGAACACCGCTGTGCCGCTGCCCACCACTTCCCCCATGTATTCATGCCGATAGGCGATGGGCTTAGTCTCCTTCAGGTGTTCCGCATCCGACAAAAACCGGGGGCCCAGCCAGGCCGCCGGGGTTGTCAGGTAGGTGGAATGGTGGACCAGCTTCCCCGGCCTGGTCTCAATGGCATATCTGTTTGCCCAGTTCCTGGCTGACGCCGGTGGATTGAAGCTTTTGAAGGTAATGGAGTATTCTCCGCCACGCAGACAGCTCTGTTCAACATTTCGTACCTGCTCCGGACCATCAAACTGGTCCAGTTCCTCAAACCACAAAATTCCCACATACCCACGGGTAACTTTCAGAGATTTAAGCTTGTTTGGATCATCCAGACCAAAGAACAGGATCTTTTGTCCGGTTGGCAGGTAAGTGCATTCCATAGGGCTTACAGTGCAGCGGAAAAGATGGGACAGGCCCAGCGCATTGATAGCCCAGCAGACCTGAGCGTATACGCTTGTCCGCAAAGTATTTGCATACCTCCTAAGCGCTACCGCATTGCAGTCTGGATTTTTGAGCAGAAGGATGATTGTTTCCAGGGATATGTGGCTGGATTTTGCAGAGCCACGCCCCCCTTTCTCAACCACTTCGTTTACCTTGCCGGCCTTGACCTGCCGGTGGACATCGTAGAAGGCAGGAGATATCAACTCCGACAGCTTACAGGTCGTCAATGATCTGCACCTCCCCTACCCCATCCCCTTCCTGCGGTCTCTCCTCCCCCAGTAGCTTGACCAGAACTGTGGCTGCCTTGGCATCTCCATGGCTGGCCGCCTCGTGCAGCCCGATGATCATGGCCATCTGGTTATCGATTTCCTCCGGTTCTACATACCGCCGGGCTATTTTGTTAAAGACCCTCTTGTCTGCCACAGGGAGGGAAAGGTAGAGATCTGCAGCCTCCTTCAGACTGCGCTTTCGTCTACGGGCTGCGCCGGAGGCAATGCCGCCTTTTTGC
>CALXEN010000092.1 GCA_944387325.1 uncultured Clostridia bacterium
GGCCGTGGCAGACACCGGCAAGAACCAGGCCAAGCTCCTGGATGCCCAGAGCAAGCTGGCCAAGGCCGAGCGTCAGCTGGGCCAGCTGGTGTACAGCCTCCAGAAGTCCGGCGAGATGGACCAGGAGCTGATCCAGAAGTATGTGGAGTCCATCGACGAGAAGAAGGCTGCCATCGCCGCCCTGGAGGAGGAGCTGGAGCCTGTGAAGGAGGCCGCCCGGGATGCCGTGAACACCGCCGTGGAGAAGGCCACCGCCGCCTATGAGACTGTCAAGAACACGGTAGTCAACGCCGCCAAGTGCGAGGACGACGATGAGGAGGAAGAGGAAGAAATCATCTTCGAGACTCCCATCCAGATGGACCAGGAGGAAGAGATGCCCCAGGAGGATCCCGCCCCTGCCCAGCCCCAGGGCAAGACCTGCCCCCAGTGCGGCGCCCAGGCCGGTGAAGAGGAGCTCTTCTGCCCCAACTGCGGCTCCCAGCTGTAACCATCGGAACCTGTATTCCCGCCCCTTCGGACCTTGGGTCCGGAGGGGCTTTTTGGTTGACGGGCCCCGGGGGAATATCCTATAATAGAGACAGCCAAATTCCCTGGAAAGGGTGATTTTTTCATGCGCATCGGATTATTCAGAAAGGACAAAAAAGCCGTTCCGGCCCCGGAGCTCCAGCCTTCCAAGCCGGCCCCCCGGCAGGCGGATATCCGCCCGGGAGAGGTGGTCCCCCTGGGGGCCATCCTCAAGGAGGACGGCATCAATTTCGCCATCCAGAGCCATGGAGCCACCGCCTGCACCCTGGTGCTCTTCCGCACCGGACAGACCCAGCCCTTCCGGGAGATCCCCATCCCCTCCAGATACCGGATAGGGGATGTGTGGGCCGTGAAGGTGGTGGGCCTGGACTGGCGGGAGCTGGAGTATGCCTACCGGGTAGAGGGGCCCTGGGGCCCCCAGAGGGGACTTCGGTTCGACTCTCAAAAGCTTTTGTTGGACCCCTACGCCCGGTCGGTGGCCGGGAAGGACCGGTGGGGGGCCGGGGGAAACTTTGTCTACCGGGCCCGGGTGGTGGAGGATCAGTTTGACTGGGAGGAGGACGAGGCCCCCGGTTACCAGATGACCGATCTGGTCATCTATGAGCTTCACACCCGGTTCTTCACCCGCCATTCCTCCAGCGGGGTCTCCGCCCCCGGCACCTTTGCGGCCATCCGGGAAAAGATCCCCTACCTGAAGGAGCTGGGGATCAATGCCGTGGAGCTGATGCCGGTCTTTCAGTTTGACGAGACCCTTCACCGCCGCCAGTGGGAGGGAAAGACCCTCCTGGAAAGCTGGGGATACAACACCGTTTGCTTCTTCGCCCCCAATGCCGCCTATGCCAGCCGGAACGTTCCGGGGGAGGAGGGTACCGAACTGAAGGAGCTGATCCGGGACCTCCACCGCAGCGGCATCGAGGCGATCCTGGATGTGGTCTTCAACCACACGGCGGAGGGAAATCAGGACGGCCCCCAGTTCAGCTTCAAGGGGCTGGACAACAATCTTTACTATATTCTGGGCCCCGACGGCAGCTACCACAATTACAGCGGCTGCGGTAACAGCCTGAAGTGCAACCACCCTATGGTCCAGCGGATGATCCTGGACTGCCTCCGCCACTGGGTGGTGCGGTATCATGTGGACGGCTTCCGGTTCGATCTGGCCAGCGTGCTCAGCCGGGGGGAGGATGGAAGCCCTCTGAATAATCCGCCCATCCTCCGTGCCATTGCCTGTGACCCCATCCTCAGCCGGACCAAGCTCATCGGGGAGGTATGGGATACGGGGCTATACCAGGTGGGGCGGTTCCCCGCCAACGGACGGTGGGCAGAGTGGAATGGTCAGTACCGGGACACCATCCGGGGTTACCTGAAGGGGGATCTGTGGGAGAGTGCCGCCGCCCTACGGCGGATCGGGGGAAGCGAGGACCTGTACGGCCACGGGGGATACCGGGGCTGTGCCTCCAGCGTGAACTTCATCACCTGCCACGACGGCTTCACCCTCCACGACCTCTACACCTACAACCAGAAGCACAACCGGGCCAACGGCTGGAACAATACCGACGGCACCGATGACAACCGAAGCTGGAACTGCGGGACGGAGGGCCCCACCCGGGAACCTTCCGTCAACCGCCTCCGCCAGAAGATGGTCTGCAACGCCATCACCCTCCTCCTATGCAGCCGGGGGGCGGCCATGTTCCTGGCAGGGGACGAGATGGGGAACAGCCAGCAGGGCAACAACAACTGCTACTGTCAGGACAACGACCTGAGCTACCTGGACTGGAGCGGGCTGGAGAAGCACCGGGAGACCTTCCGGTATTTCCAGCGGATGATCCGGCTGCGGCGGGAACACCCGGTGGTCCGCCGCCCCTGCGCTCCCCTGAAAGGGATGCCGGGGATTCAGTTCTTCGGCGCCGACGGCAAGACCGCCCCGGGAGAGAACGCTCCCACGGTGGAGGTCTGCTTTGCGGGGGTCCACCCCCTTACAGGGGAGGAGGATCTGGTCTGCCTGGTCTACAATGCCCATTGGGAGGGGATCACCCTCCGGCTTCCCGCCCTGCCGGCGGGCCTGGAGTGGACGGTGGCCGCCAACGCCTCTGCCCCCGGTGAGGAGGATGGTTGGGAGGGCCGCCCGGCCATCCAGCCCTACCCCCTGGAGGGGCGGACTGCAGCGGTATTTGTGGGCCGGAAACGCCCCTCGGTTTTTGGGAAAAAGTCCAAAAAAACGGGAAAATAAGGAAAAATCCCCTTGCAAAAACCTGTGAATTCATGTAGAATAGACCCTAGGCCATTTTGAGGGAGGCCCAAGGATGACACCCTTTCAGGAAAAGGAAAGCTACGGCATGGCCGACCTGGTGGAGATCATCCGGATCCTGCGGGACCCGGTGGACGGCTGCCCCTGGGACAAGGTCCAGACCCACCAGTCCATCCGGAAGAATCTTCTGGAGGAAGCCTATGAGGCGGCGGAGGCCCTGGACCGGGATGATCCCGAGATGATGCGGGAAGAGCTGGGAGATCTCCTCATGCAGGTGGTCTTCCACTGTCAGATGGAGCAGGAGGCCGGCCGGTTCGACCTGGAGGGCGCCTGCGACGCCGTCTGTAAAAAATTGATTTTCCGCCACCCCCACATTTTCCCAGACCCTTCGGGCCATACTACCCATAAGGATTGGGAGACCCTGAAGCGGGAGGAAAAGGGACGCCGCACCCTGGACGATGAGCTGGACAGCGTTCCGGTGACCCTGCCCGCCCTCATGAAGGCCCAAAAGACCTTGGCCCGGGCTTCCCGGTACGGGGTGACGGCCCCGGCTCTGGATATCCCTTTGGGGGAGGACCCAGCCCGGCAGGTGGGGCAGCTTATTCTCTCTGCTGTGGTCCTGGCCCAGCAGGCCGGAATGGACGCCGAGGAATCTCTCACCCGGGCATTGGAGGCCTTTGTACAGGAGGCCAAAACCCAGAACAGCGAACTGAAGGCGGCCAACGCCGAATGTGCTGAAGATAATCATTAGGAGGTCAAACAAAAATGACTAAGGTAGATTTGATTGCAAAGATGGCCGAGACCGGCATGACCAAGAAGGACGCAGAGAAGGCTCTCAACGCCGCTCTGGAGGCTGTTACCGCTGCCCTGGCTTCCGGGGAGAAGGTTTCCATCACCGGCTTTGGCACCTTTGAAGTCCATGACCGTGCCGCCCGCACCGGCATCAACCCCAAGACCAAGGAGACTATCCAGATCGCTGCTTCCAAGGTCCCCGCTTTCAAGGCCGGCAAGGCTCTGAAGGAAGCCGTAAACAAGTAATAGGGCCCGGCCCTGTTGCGCGTCCCCCTGGGGTGGCGGGCGTTTTTTGTGAAAGGAGAAACCCTATGCGGATCGACAAATACCTGAAGGTGAGCCGGCTGGTCAAGCGCCGCACCGTGGCCAACGAGGTGGCGGATG
>CALXEN010000093.1 GCA_944387325.1 uncultured Clostridia bacterium
CGCTCCCTGCTGGTCTTTACCGACGGCCTGGCGGGAAAGCTGGAAAGCGGGATCCATGAATAATCACCGAGGTTTTTTGTGGCGCTAGAACTATTGCCGTCGGGGCAGGTATATGACCTGCTGGCCCTGATCGTCCTGGTGGTGGTGGTTCTCTACTACCGCAGCCAGGGATTTCTGGCCGGGGCAGCCGGCCTGGTGGGAAACATCGCCTCCATCATCGGGGCCAACTGGGTGGCCAAGGCCTTCACCCCCACCCTCTTCCAGTGGCTTTTCGGGGGCAGCCTGGTACAAGGAATCTCCGACGCCATCAGCAGTGGGGGGGACGGAGTGGCCCAGATCCTGGACCGGTACAGCCGGTTCATCCCCCAGCAGATCCAGGAGACCATCCTGGAGCAGGTGGGCCAATCCGCCCAGGAAGCCGCCGGGGAAACGGCGGCCCGGATCGTTTCCCAGCTCATTGAACCGCTGCTGGGTCCCATCCTGAATATGGTGGTTTTCCTGGCGGTATATCTCATCCTGCGGCTGGTGGTGGTCATGGTCATCAACCTGCTGCGGGTGGCCAACCACATCCCTGTGGTAGGGGAGGCCAACCGGGCCCTGGGCCTGGTGCTGGGCGTCCTGGCCGGGGTAGTGGATGTGTTCCTCCTCATGTGCCTGCTGTGGGGGATCGTGGCCATCACCAACAACCAGCTGGAATGGCTGAACTACGGCCTGCTGGAACACAGCTGGGCTTATACCCTGTTCACTCAGGTGAACCCTTTTATATGAAAGAGGTGAATCCATCCAATGCTTTGTGTCCGTTGCAAGAAGAGAACCGCCGTGGTCTTTGTCCAGCGCAGTGAGGGAGGCCAGACCAAGCAGGAGGGCTACTGCATGACCTGTGCCCGCCAGCTGGGGATCAAACCGGTGGAGGATATTATGAAACGCTTCGGCATCTCTGACCAGGATCTGGAAGGAATGGAGGAGCGGATGAACGAGTTTATGCAGGAAGGGGGCGCCGGAATGTTCCCCTTCATGAATCCGGGGGATGACGGGGCCATGGATGCCCTCACCTCCGATACCGGGGAGGACGCCGACGGTTTCTCCGCCGGTGGAAACGCCACCTTCCCCTTTGCCTTCGGGCTGCAAAAGCCGGAAGAGGGAAAGAAGAACGAGAAAAAAGGCCCCCGGCCTCCTCAGAGGAAATTTTTGGACAATTACTGCGATAACCTGACTGCCAAGGCCAGGGCGGGGAAGCTGGACCGGATCATCGGCCGGGACCGGGAAATCTACCGGACCATCCAGATCCTCTGCCGCCGCCAGAAGAATAACCCCTGCCTCATTGGTGAGGCGGGCGTAGGGAAAACCGCCATTGCCGAGGGGATCGCCCAGCGGATCGTGTCCGGGCAGGTGCCCGCCCGGCTCCAGAACAAGGAGATCTATCTGCTGGATCTGGCGGCCTTGGTGGCCGGAACCCAGTTCCGGGGCCAGTTCGAGCAGCGGGTCAAGGGCCTGATCTCGGAGGTAAAGAAGGACGGGAACATCATCCTTTTCATTGACGAGATCCACAACATTACCGGCGCCGGGGACAGCGAGGGGGCCATGAACGCCGCCAACCTGATGAAGCCTGCCCTCCGCCGGGGGGAGATCCAGGTCATCGGAGCCACCACCTTCGCTGAGTACCGGAAGTACATTGAAAAGGACCAGGCTCTGGAGCGCCGGTTCCAGCCGGTGAGGGTGGAGGAACCCAACATTGCCGACACCATCGCTATGATGGAAGGGATCAAGGAATACTATGAAAACTACCATACCGTCAAGGTGTCCCAGGCCATCATCGGGGCGGTGGTCCGGCTATCGGAACGGTACATCAGTGACCGATTCCTGCCGGATAAAGCCATCGACCTGCTGGACGAGGCCTGCGCCTGCTGCAACCTCCGCCATCCCGAGATCACCCGGTACCTGAAAGCCAGCCAGGAGCTGGATACCCTGAAGGAACAGGAGCAGAATCTGGAGAACCCCGCCGGGGAGGATCAGCAGATTGACTACGAGAAGCTGGCCCAGGTCAAGACCCGGCTGGCCAAGGTGACCCAGGAACTGGCGGACCTGGAGCCCCAGGTGGAGGATATCCCGGTGACCATGGAGGATGTGGCGAAGGTCATCGAGCTTTGGACCGGGATCCCCGCTGTCAAGATCAAGGAGAGCGAGTTTGCCAAGCTCCAGGGACTGGAGGACGCCCTCCGGTCCAAGATCATCGGTCAGGACGAGGCGGTCCACCAGGTGGCCCAGGCCATCAAGCGGAGCCGGGCCGACCTGGCCGGCCAGCGCCGTCCCGCCAGCTTCAACTTTGTGGGCCCCACCGGTGTGGGAAAGACTGAGCTGGTAAAGCAGCTGGCCCAGCAGCTCTTCGACAGTGTGGATCCCCTCATTCGGATCGACATGAGCGAATATATGGAAAAGCATACGGTGAGCCGCCTCATCGGCTCGCCCCCCGGCTATGTGGGGTATGACGAGGCGGGTCAGCTCACCGAGAAGGTCCGCCGGAAGCCTTACAGCGTGGTCCTCTTTGACGAGATTGAGAAGGCCCACCCCGACGTGATGAACATCCTCCTCCAGATTCTGGACGAGGGAAAAATCAACGACGCCCAGGGCCGGAGCGTGGACTTCTCCAACACCGTCATCTGCATGACCTCCAACGCCGGCAGTACCGATAAGACCGGCAGCTTCGGCTTCGGCTCCACCCAGGAAACCGCCAGCCGGGAGCGGAGCATGAAGGGCCTTCAGGAGTTCCTCCGCCCCGAATTCCTGGGCCGGGTGGATGAGATTATCCCCTTCCGGCCTCTGGGCCAGGAGGACCTGGAGAAGATCGCCGACCTTATGCTGAAGGAATATCAGCCGGGGATGGCTGCCCGGGGCATCCAGTTCAGCTGGACCCCCGCCGCCCTCACCCTGCTGGCCCAAAAGGCCGGCAGCAAGTTCGGCGCTCGGGATCTCCGCCGCACCATCCGGAAAGAGGTGGAGGACCCGGTGGCCCAGCGGCTGGTGGAGGGGGAGAACCCCGGCCAGATCTGCCTGGATGCAGAGGGCGATACCCTGATCTTCCGTTAAAAATTCATCCCCCTGTGACCTCACAGGGGGATTTTCCAGGGGAGGAAGGAGCATGAAAAAAGGGAAGATCCTTTGGCTGGCCCTGCCCCTGGCTTTGGCAGGGGCGGTCCTGATGGGGCTCCTTCGCCCTCCCACCCCCGACCCCATGGCGAGCGTGGGACTCCTGACCCAGCCCACCACCCTCTATTCCGTCTACCTGGACCGGCCGGAGGCGGCCTGGCCCCAGGAGGACCGGCAGTTTCAGGCGGCCCAGCTGGCCCTGGCCCTGGACTGGCTGGAGGAACAGGCGGAGGGATACGGCGGCAGCCTCTCCCTGACCACCCAGGTCCAGGACCCCGCCTTGGCCGGTACTGCTCTCTACGAGGGACCGGTGGGGGAGGGCACCGGGCCCCTGGTCTCCGATTTTGACGCCTGGGCCCGGGAGGTCTGCGGTTCCCTGGCCGGGGACTCCCCCACAGAAGGGGTGGGAGTTCTCTTCTTCCTTCCCGGGTCGGGCAACCCCTACACGGTTGTATACGATTCGGAATATCCCGGAGAATATTACTGGGAGTATTCCGTTTTTTACCAGTACACCCTGGACGGGTCCGAAAATCAGTGGCCGGGCCCGGCGGTGCTGGCCCACGAGATCCTTCACCTGTTTGGGGCGGTGGATCTTTACCCGGGGCAGCAGGCAGTATCCCGGACCACCGCCCAGACCATTGCGGCCGCCTATCCCCGGGAGATCATGGTCACGGTGCGGGATTCGTCCGGCCAGGTGGACCTGACCGGGATGGACCAGACCCTCAGCCCCTTCACCGCCTGGCGGGTGGGGCTGACCGGGGACCCGGCCCCCTTTGAGGATTGCCCGGAGGCCGCCTGGCCTCCGGGAGTCTGGCCCGGCGGCGCTCTTGAAGAATAATCCATAGAACAAGGAACGAGACGGCATGAAAAAATTATTGGTTTATCTCAGGGAATATACCCTGGAGTGTATCGTCAGCCCCCTTTTCAAAATGTTGGAGGCGGGCTTTGACCTCTGCGTTCCCCTGGTGGTGGCGGCGGTCATCGACGTGGGGATCGCCGGGAACGACCGGTCCTACATCCTCTGGATGTGCCTGGTGCTGGTGGTGCTGGGGCTGGTTGGGCTGGCTTGCAGTCTGGTGGCCCAGTGGTATGCGGCCAAGGCGGCGGTGGGCTTTGCGGCCAAGGTCCGCCACGCCCTCTTTGAACATATCCTCTCCCTCAGCTACACCCAGCAGGACAACCAGGGCACCGCTACCCTCATCACCCGGATGACCAGCGACATCAACCAGCTCCAGAACGGGGTGAACATGGCCCTCCGGCTCATGCTTCGCAGTCCCTTTGTGGTGTTCGGGGCCATGGTCATGGCCTTTACCATCGACTGGCAGGCTGCCCTTATCTTTGTGGTGGTCATCCCCCTTCTCTGCCTGGTCATCTTCGGGATCATGGCTCTAAGTATGCCCCTCCAGAAGCAGGTCCAGGGAGGACTGGACCAGGTGCTGGGGATCACCCGGGAGAACCTGACCGGGGTTCGGGTCATTCGGGCCTTCAACCGTCAGGGCCCCGAAGGGGAGCGGTTCCGGGGGGCCAACCAGGCCCTGGACCGGCTCCAGCAGTTTACGGGGAAGATCAGCGGGGCCACCAACCCTCTTACCTTTGTCATCATCAACCTGGGGATCGTGGCCATCCTCTATACCGGAGGGATCCGGGTGAACACCGGCAGCCTGACCCAGGGCCAAGTGGTGGCCCTGGTGAATTACATGAATCAGATTCTGGTGGAGCTGGTGAAGATGGCCAACACCATCGTCCTGGAGGTAAAGGCCATGGCCAGCGCCGCCCGGGTCCAGGCGGCGCTGGAGTTGCCGGTGGGCCAGGAGACCCGGCTGGTAGGGAAAACCGGGGATTCTTCCCACCCTGTGGCGGTGGAATTCCAGGAGGTATCTGCCCGGTACCAGGGAGCCGGGGCGGACAGCCTGTCCGAGATCTCTTTCCAGGCCCTCCGGGGCCAGACCATCGGGGTCATCGGGGGGACCGGCTGCGGCAAGACTACCCTGGTCAACCTGATCCCCCGGTTCTACGATGCCTCCCGGGGCCGGGTCCTGGTGGATGGAGTGGATGTGAAGGACTACGACCTGCAGGACCTCCGCCGCCGGGTGGGGGTAGTCCCCCAGAAGGCGGTTCTCTTCCGGGGCACCATCCGGGAGAACCTGCTCTGGGGAAATGAAAACGCCACCGACGACCAGCTTTGGCAGGCCCTGGAGATTGCCCAGGCGGCCCAGGTGGTCCGGGACAAGCCCGGCGGCCTGGAGGAGGAAGTGGAACAGGGAGGCCGGAACTTTTCCGGCGGTCAGCGCCAACGGCTCACCATTGCCCGGGCCCTGGTCCGCCGCCCCGAGATTCTGATCCTGGACGACAGCGCCTCCGCCCTGGATTTTGCCACCGACGCCGCCCTGCGGAAGGCCCTCCGGTCCCTGCCTGACCGGCCCACCGTCTTTATCGTCTCCCAGCGGGCGGCCTCCCTCCGGTTTGCAGGCCAGATCCTGGTGCTGGACGACGGGGCGGTGGTGGGGCATGGCACCCATGACCAGCTGCTGGAAAGCTGCCCGGTCTACAAGGAAATTTACGATTCTCAGTTCAAGCTGCCGGGAGAGGAGGGAAGGAAAAATGCCTAAGGAAAAGCTCTCCCGGGATACCCAGAAGGAGACCCTCCGGAAGGTGCTGGACCGGGTACTGGTCTACAAGCTCCCCCTCCTGCTCAGCCTGATCCTGGCCGCCCTGGTGGTGGCGGGAAGCCTCTACCTTCCCATCCTTACGGGCCAGGGGGTGGACTGTATCCTGGGCCCCGGACAGGTGGATTTCTCCACCCTGCTGGGCATTTTGGTCCGGATGGGGGTCACCATCCTCATTACCGCCCTGGCCCAGTGGTTCATGAACCGATGCAATAACCTGATCACCTACCATGTGAGCCGGGACCTGCGGAATCAGGCCATGGACAAGATCCAGGTCCTCCCCTTAAGTTATCTGGACACCCACAGCGTGGGAAGCATTTTAAGCCGGGTCATTGCGGATGTGGACCAGCTGGCGGACGGCCTCCTTCTGGGATTCACCCAGCTGTTCAGCGGGGTCCTCACCATTCTGGGCACACTCCTCTTTATGTTCCGGGTCAACGGGCTCATCACCCTGCTGGTGGTCTGCCTCACCCCCTTGAGCCTGGTGGTGGCATCCTTCATTGCCAAGCGGACCTACCATCTCTTCCTGGAACAGAGCCGGGTCCGGGGCCGCCAGACCGCCCTCATCGACGAGATGATCGGGGGCCAGAAGGTGGTCCAGGCCTTTGGCCGGGAGGCCGCCGCCCTGGAAGAATTTGACCAGGTGAACGAGACCCTCCGGGATTGCAGCGGGAAGGCCACCTTCTTCAGCAGCCTGACCAACCCCTGCACCCGGTTTGTGAACAATATGGTCTACGCCGCCGTCTGCGTGGCGGGGGCTTTGCTGGTCATTTCCGGCAAGATCACAGTGGGCAGTCTCTCCGCCCTCCTCAGCTACGCCAACCAGTACACCAAACCCTTCAACGAGATCTCCGGAGTGGTCACCGAACTCCAGAACGCCCTGGCCTGCGGGGCCCGGGTGCTGGAGATCATCGAGGCGCCCGCCCAGGTGCCGGATGCTCCGGACGCAGCCACCCTGGTCCCGGACGGCCGGGTGGGGATGGACCACGTCTCCTTCAGCTACACCCCCGACCGCCCCCTCATTCAGGACTACTGCCTCCAGGTGAAACCGGGCCAGCGGGTGGCCCTGGTGGGGCCCACCGGCTGCGGCAAGACCACCGTCATCAACCTCCTCATGCGGTTCTATGATGTGGACAAGGGGGCCGTCACCGTGGCGGGGGAGGATATCCGGAATGTGACCCGGGAAAGCCTCCGGGCCAGTTACGGCATGGTCCTTCAGGAAACCTGGCTCAAGCGGGGCTCCATCCGGGAGAACCTGACCATGGGCAAGCCGGACGCCACCCAGGAGGAGATCATCGCCGCCGCCAAGGCCAGCCATGCCCACAGCTTTATCCAGAGGCTCCCCCAGGGGTATGACACCATCATCGGGGAGGATGGGGGCTCCCTCAGCCAGGGACAGAAGCAGCTCCTCTGCATTGCCCGGGTCATGCTCTGCCTGCCTCCTATGCTCATTCTGGACGAGGCCACCAGCAGCATCGACACCCGCACCGAGATCAAGATCCAGCAGGCTTTTGCCACCATGATGAAGGGCCGGACCAGCTTTATTGTGGCCCACCGCCTTTCTACCATTCGCCAGGCGGATGTGATCCTGGTCATGAAGGACGGCCAGATCATCGAACAGGGGAACCACGAATCCCTTCTGGCCCAAAACGGCTTTTATGCCAAGCTTTACAACAGCCAGTTTGAAGAATGAAAAAGCCGGAGGGCGAAGGAAGCTTCCTTCGCCCTCCGGCCTTTGAACGGGTCACTGCCCTAAAATGAATTTCTCAACGGCCAGCCCCACCCCGTCGTGGTCATTGTCCAGGGTGATGAAGTTGGCGGCGGCCTTCACCTCGGGCACGGCGTTGGCCATGGCCACCCCCATCCCGGCCAGCTGGATCATACCCATATCGTTCCAGCCATCGCCGCAGGCCATCAGGTTTTCCCGGGTCAGCCCCAGGGTCCTCAGCAGCCGTTCCAGGCTGGCGGCCTTGTCCACTCCCAGAGGCATGGCCTCCAAAAAATAGGGGGTGCTCCGGTAGACGGTCAGCCTGCCCTCAAACTGCTTGGCCAGTATGGGCTCCACCGGGGCCAGCTTCTCCGGCTCCCCCACCAGGAGGAATTTGTTCACAGGGTAGTTCACATACTTCACCAGATCCCTCACCCGGTAGGCCCGGATCTTGTTGGTCATGCACTCCACCTGTACATAGTGGTCCTCCGGGTCCTCGGTGACGATCCCCCGGTCATCGTAGGTGAGGATGGTCACCCCCTGCTCCCGGGCGAAGGCACAGAGCTCCTCAATGTAGGGGGAGGGGAACCGGATCTCCACCGGCACCTCCCCGGTGGCGCAGTTGGTGATTTTTCCCCCATTGTAGCTGAGGATATATCCCCCGGTGGCGGCCAGATCCAGCTCCTTGGCCAGGGGGCGGATCCCTACCGTAGGCCGGCCGCTGGCCAGCAGGATCCGGGTGCCCGCCTTGGCGGCGGCATCCAGGGCGGCCCGGGTCCGGGGGGTGATGATCTTCTGGCTGTTGGTCAGGGTGCCGTCCAGGTCCAGGGCCAGCACTTTGTATTTGGACATACTCATTAACGCTCCTTTGCAGTCTCTCCTGGGGCTATTGTAGCACAAACGAGAAAAGGGGAAAACGGTTTTTCTTGATTTGATTCGGGAAATTTTGCTATAATATCTTCCAGAGGAAGTGGAAAGTCATGAAAAAAGGAAGCCTGCTGGTCCTGTTGGCCGGCTGTTTTTGGGGGAGTATGGGACTCTTTGTCCGCACCCTGGGAGACTGCGGGTTCACCTCGGTCCAGGTGGCTGCCCTCCGGATGACGGTGGCGGCCCTGGCCTTCGGGGTGCTCATGCTGGCCCGGAAAGAATATCGCATCCAACTCCGGGATCTTCCCCTCTTTCTGGGGCTGGGCCTTTGCAGCGTTCTTTTCTTTACGGTCTGTTATTTCCTGGCCATCCGGGAGATGAGTATGTCGGCGGCGGCCATCCTGCTGTACACCTCCCCGGTCTGGGTCATGGTCCTGTCGGTCCTTCTCTTCAAGGAGCCGGTGACCCACCGGAAGCTGGCTGCCCTGGCCCTGGCCTTTGGAGGCTGCGTTCTGGTGTCGGGGCCGGGGGGAACGGTCACGCCCCGGGGGATCCTCTTCGGCCTGGGCTCGGGGCTGGGGTACGCCCTTTACAGTATCCTGGGCACGGTAGCCCTCCGGCGGTATCCGCCCCTTACCGTCACCGGCTGGACCTTTCTGGTGGCGGCAGCGGGCAGCTGGCTGGTCTGTGACCCGGCGGGAATGGTGGGACTGCTGGCCGCCCATCCCCATCCGGCGGAGCTGGGAGCGCTCCTTCTGGCCACCGGCCTGGTGTCCGCCGTGGTGCCCTACCTCTGCTATACCCTGGGAATGGAGGAGATCGGGGCCAGCCGGGCCGCCATCCTGGCCACGGTGGAGCCCCTGGTGGCCACCATCCTGGGGGCTTTGGTCTATGGGGAATCCATTACCCTGCTGGGGGGAGGAGGAATCCTCTTCATCCTCCTGGCGGTGGGATTACTGAATCAAAAGGAGAAAATATCATGAAACTGGTCATGCTGGGCACCGGAAATGCGGTGGTCACCCAATGCTACAATACCTGCTTTGCCCTGACGGAAGGGGAGGAGATCTTCCTGGTGGATGGGGGCGGCGGCAACACCATCCTCTCCCGGCTGAAGGATGCGGGACTGGACTGGAAAAAAATCACCGCCGTCTTTGTCACCCACAAGCATATGGATCATATCCTGGGGATCTTCTGGATCCTGCGGATGTTCTGCCAGGGGATCCAGCGGGGCCAGTACCAGGGCAGCCCGGTGATCTACGCCAACAGCGAGGTGGCCCAACTTCTCCTGGAAATGGCGGGAAAGCTGCTGGGAAAGAAGGAGGCCGCCCATCTGGGAAAGGAAGTCCGGATCGTCCCGGTGGAGGACGGCCAGAAGGCTCAGGTCCTGGGCCGGGAGATCACCTTCTTTGACATCTGCTCCACCAAGGCCTATCAGTTCGGATTTTCCCTCCAGCTGGAGGAGGGGCGGAAGCTCACCTGCTGCGGGGACGAGCCCTACAACCCGGTGGAGGAACCCTATGCCAGGGGGAGCGCCTGGCTTCTCCACGAGGCATTCTGCCTTTATTCCCAGGCGGACCGGTTCAAGCCCTACGAGAAGAATCATTCCACCGCTCTGGACGCCGCCCGGCTGGCCCGGGAGCTGGGGGTGGAGAACCTGGTCCTCTACCACACCGAGGACCAGAACCTGGACCGGCGGAAGGAGCTCTATACCGCCGAGGCAAAGGGAGAGTTCTCCGGCAATGTGTTTGTTCCCCGGGACCTGGAGGTCCTGGAATTGTAAGAGATCGGATTCTGATTTAAATAGAGAAAGGAGACAGAATTATGGATCTGGAACAGGTATGTCGGTTTTTGAAGGAGGCAGGCACCTACTACCTGGCTACGGTGGAGGGAGATCAGCCCCGGGTGCGGCCTTTCGGCACCGCCCATATTTTTGAGGGGAAGCTCTACATTCAGACCGGCAAGGTAAAGCCGGTGTCCCACCAGATCATGGCCAACGGCAAGGTGGAGATCTGCGCTTTCCACAAGGGCCAGTGGATGCGGATCGCCGGGACGCTGGTGGAGGATGACCGGCGGGAGGCCCGCCAGTCTATGCTGGACGCTTATCCCAGCCTCCAGAAAATGTACCAGGCGGACGACGGCAATACCCAGGTGTTCTACTTTAAAGACGCCACCGCCACCCTCTCCTCCTTTACCCGGGAGCCTCAGGAGTTCCGCTTCTGAATCATCCGGCGCCCCATCCCCAGGCAGTTCTGCCTGGGGATTTTTTTCTGCCATTTTTACCCCGGAAAAGCTGGCGGGAATTTTACAGGACTTTACAGATCTTTTCCCCCGATGGGGTGGAGGATTTTACACCCGGGCTCCTATACTGTACTTGTGCCCGGGAGAAAAGAGATCTGCCCCGGGCCCCTGAAAAAACCTTTGAGTCATCAAAGATAAAGGAGAGAATTTTTGTTATGAAGAAGATTGTAGCCATTCTGCTTTCCCTCTGCCTGGCAGGGGCGCTTTTCACCGCCTGTGGCTCCCAGTCCGCCGACACCGCCGGTGACGGCGCTGACGCCGCTGCCACCCCCGACGCTGCCGCCACCCAGGAGACCGACGAGACCGAAGCCCTCAGCGGCGATGTGACCACCGGCGGTTCCACCTCTGTGGAAAAGGTGGTGGGGGCTTTTATCGAGGCCTTCATGGAGGCCAACCCCGACGTGAACGTTACTTATGATCCCACCGGTTCCGGCGCCGGCATCACCGGCGCCTCTGAAGGGACCCTGGACATCGGTCTTTCCAGCCGTGCCCTGAAGGACGAGGAGGCCGCCTCCGGCCTCACCGGCACTACCTTCGCCCTGGACGGCATCGCCGTCATCGTGAACAACGAGAACACGGTGGAGGACCTGACCCTGGAACAGATCAAGGGTCTGGCCACCGGCGAGATCACCAACTGGAGCGAGGTGGGCGGCCCCGACGCCCCCGTAGTCCTCATTGGCCGTGAGGCCGGTTCCGGCACTCGGGACGGCTTCGAGAGCATTGTGGATGTGGAGGATGCCTGCAAGTACGAGCAGGAGCTGAACTCCACCGGCGGCGTCATCGCCGCCGTGGCTTCCAACCCCAACGCCTTCGGGTATGCCTCCCTCTCTGCCGTGGAGGACACCGTTAAGGCCGTCACCGTAGGGGGTGTAGCCGCCACCGAGGAGACCGTCCAGGACGGCAGCTATCAGATCCAGCGCCCCTTCGTCTTCGTCACCAAGGACGGCGCCCAGCAGAGCGAGGCTGCCAAGGCTTTCATGGAGTTCGCCCTCAGTGCGGACGCCGCCGACCTGATCCGGAACGCCGGGGCTGTGCCTCTGGCCTGATTCCGGACTCAACAAGATAACTTCCCCGTGATGGATAGGGGGCCGGCGGCTTGCTGCCGGCCCCTTTTTCGGGGGGAAGTCTGCTGAAGAAACGAGGCAAAGAAATGGATATGGAACAAGTGAAGAACCCTCCCAAGGGTGCTGTTTTCCCGGCCCGGGCAGGGAAGGAGGATCCCCGAAAGTCCGCCGGGCGGAGCCTTCGCAAGATGGTGCGGGACCTGGTGGAGCAGATCATGAACGGGGTGTTTTTCGCCTGCGGCATGGCAGCCATTCTGGCAGTCCTTCTCATTACCGGGTACATGATTCTGGCAGGGCTGCCTGCCATTGGCCAGATCGGGGTGACCGAGTTCCTCTTCGGCACCCGGTGGGCCTCCACGGCGGCGGACCCCCAATTCGGAATATTGCCCTTCATCCTCACCAGCGCCTGGGGCACGCTGGGGGCCATCCTCATCGGGGTGCCCATCGGACTTTTCACCGCCGTCTTTCTGGCCAAGGTGGCCAGCCCCAGGGTGGCGGGGATGGTCCGGCCGGCGGTGGAGCTGCTGGCCGGGATCCCCAGCGTGGTCTATGGCCTCATCGGCATGATGGTCCTGGTCCCCGCCATGATGGATATCTTTGATCTGAACAACGGCACCTGCCTTCTGGCGGCCATTCTGGTGCTGGCCATTATGATCCTCCCCTCCATCAGCTCGGTGAGCGAGACCGCCCTCCGGGCTGTTCCCCGGGAATACGAGGAGGCCAGCCTGGCCCTGGGCGCCACCTGGATCGAGACCATCTTCAAGGTGAGCATCCCCGCCGCCAAAAGCGGCATTGTAGCCGGGGTGGTCCTGGGAGTGGGCCGGGCCATCGGGGAGGCTATGGCGGTCATGATGGTGGCCGGCAATGTAGCCAATATGCCCCAGCTCTTCAAGAGCGTCACCTTCCTCACCACCGCTGTGGCCAAGGAGATGAGCTATGCCAGCGGCCTGCAGCGCCAGGCTCTCTTCAGCATTGCCCTGGTCCTCTTCATTTTTATTATGATTATCAATGCCCTGCTGAACTTCGTCCTGAAGAAGGGAGACAGCCATGAATGAAACGGAAAAGCGCAGCCTGAACCGCCGGGTCTATGAGGGGGTGTTCAGGGCTTTGGTCTACGCCAGCGCCCTGGTCACGGTGGCCCTGCTGGTGGTCCTCATCGGGTACGTGTTTGTAAGGGGGATCCCCTACATCACCCCCCAGCTCCTGTTTACCTCCCCCAGTGCTATAAAGGACACCATCGGCATCCTGCCCAACATCCTCAATACCCTTTACATCATCCTCTTCACCCTGATCATTGCCCTCCCCATTGGGGTGGGGGCGGCGGTCTACCTTACCGAGTATGCCTCCAACCGGCGGCTCATCTCGGTGGTGGAATTCGCTACCGAGACCCTGGCCGGGATCCCTTCCATCATCTACGGCCTGGTGGGAATGCTCTTCTTCGCCCAGATGCTGGGCTTTAAGACCAGCCTTCTTTCCGGGGGCTGCACCCTGGTCATTATGATCCTTCCCACCATCATCCGCACCACCCAGGAATCCCTGAAAACCGTTCCCGCCAGCTACCGGGAGGGTGCCCTGGGGCTGGGAGCCACCAAGTGGTATATGATCCGCACCATCATTCTGCCCTCCTCCCTCAACGGAATCATTACCGGCTGTATCCTCTCCATCGGCCGGATCGTGGGGGAAAGCGCCGCCCTTCTCTTTACCGCCGGGGTGGGCACGGCCGTGTCCGCCAGCATCCTCCGCACCTTCAGCCGGAGCGGCGGCACCCTGTCGGTGGCCCTCTATATGTATGTGAGCGAGCGGGGAGAGTTCGACGTGGGCTTTGCCATTGCGGCCATCCTCATGGTGCTGGTCCTCCTCATCAACGGGGCGGCCAAGCTGGCGGGGAGAAAACTGAAAAACAAGGCATGAGAGCCATAAAGGAGCAACCATCATGGACAGCAGTATCATACTTGAAACCAATCAGCTCAAGCTGTATTACGGGGATTTCCAGGCCCTGAAGGGGATCGACATGAAGATTCCCCGGAAGGAGATCACCGCCTTCATCGGCCCCTCCGGCTGCGGCAAGTCCACCTTCCTCAAGACCCTCAACCGGATGAACGATCTGGTGCCCGGGGTCCAGATCCAGGGGGAGGTGCTCTACAACGGCCAGGATATCTTCGCCCGGGCGGTGGATGTGACCTGGCTGCGGAAGAAGATCGGAATGGTCTTCCAGAAGCCCAATCCCTTCCCCATGAGCATCTACGACAACATCGCCTACGGGCCCCGGCTCCACGGCACCCATTCCAAGGCCCAGCTGGACGAGCTGGTGGAGCGGTCCCTCCGGGGGGCAGCTCTCTGGGACGAGGTGAAGGACCGGCTGAAAAAGAGCGCCCTGGGCCTTTCCGGCGGCCAGCAGCAGCGGATGTGCATTGCCCGTGCCCTGGCGGTAGAACCGGACGTCCTCCTTATGGATGAGCCCACCAGCGCCCTGGATCCGGCCTCTACCATGCGGATCGAGGAACTCATGAGCGAGCTGAAGAAGGAATACACGGTGGTCATCGTCACCCACAATATGCAGCAGGCCGCCCGGATCAGCGATCAGTGCGCCTTCTTCCTGGTGGGCGAACTCATTGAAATGGGACAGACCGCCCAGATCTTCGGCCATCCCCGAGATAAGCGGACGGAAGATTACATCAGCGGCCGGTTCGGCTAAAGGAGGAACGGAGGATGAAATTGCGGAGCAACTATGACCGGAGCCTGGTCCAGCTGGATGAGATGATCCAGGAGATGGGATCCCAGACCCTGGCCGCCCTGGAGAACGCCATGACCGCCTGGGAGACCCGGGACGGGGAGATGGCCCGGGAGATCGTGGCCCGGGATGCCCAGATCAACCGCCAGGAAAAGCAGATCGAACAGCTCTGTCTGGAACTGCTGCTGCGCCAGCAGCCGGTGGCAGGAGACCTGCGCCGGGTCAGCGCCGGGCTGAAAATGGTCACCGACCTGGAACGGCTGGGAGACCACGCCCAGGATATCGCCCGGCTCAGCCTGGAGCTGGATCCGCCTCAGGACCATCCCCGGTGGTACGCCCTGGTCCAGACCATGGCGGACACCGGCCGGGAGATGGTGGCCCAGGCCCTGGAAAGCGGCCGCACCGGCAGCCTGGACGGGGCCCGGGAAGTGGCGGCCCGGGACAACCAGGTGGACGAGGCCTTCCGGTCCCTGAAACAGCTGCTGGGGCAGAGCCTGGCAGAACAGCCCCAGCAGGTAGACCAGATCCTGAACTGGCTCATGCTGGCCAAATACCTGGAACGGGTGGCGGACCACGCCGTCAATCTGGGAGAATGGGTGGTGTTCCGGATCACCGGCACCTACAAGGATAGCCGGGTACTCTGAAAAGGAGAGACCGGCCCCTGCAATGCGGGGGCCGGCTTTTTTCATTTTTTGAAACCTTTTGTGGATTTTGGAGAGAGAAGGAGGCAAGACCGGTTGAGTTTTGTGAAATTTCTGTTATAATGTACCTGAATAGCCTGTTTTCCGGGGGAAAACAAGAGTAAAAGAGAGAAGGAGCGTATTCCCTTGAAAATTTTGATCGCAGGAGGCGGCAAGGTCGGCGCCGCATTGACCCGCCAGCTGTCAGCTGAGGGGTACGATCTGACCCTCATTGATAACAATCCCGAGGTGCTGGCCAGCACGGTCAACCAGTATGATGTGATGGCGGTGGAGGGAAACTGTGCCGCCATGGATGTGCTGAAGGAAGCCGGCGTGGAGGATGCGGATCTTCTCATTGCGGCCACCAGCGCAGACGAGGTAAATCTGCTCTGCTGCCTGACGGCCCACGCCCTGAATAAAAAACTGCACACCATCGCCCGGATCCGGAACCCGGAATACTCTAATCAGGTTTATCTCATGCGGGGGGCCTTTGCTCTCTCCATGAACGTGAACCCGGAAAAACAGGCCGCCCGGGAAATGCTGCGGCTGCTGCAATATCCCGGCTTTCTCCACCGGGAGACTTTCGCCAAGGGCCGGGTGGCGATCGTGGAGCCGCGGCTCGACGTCAACAGCCCTCTGAAGGATCCCCCCCTGAGCCAGCTGCCGGATATTGTCAAGTGCCGGGTCCTGGTCTGCACCGTGGTGCGGGACGGGATGGCCAGCGCCCCCAGCGGGGATTTTGTCCTGAAGGAGGGGGACCGGATCTATGTTACCGCCCCCAACGATACCCTGGCGGCCCTGCTGCGGAATCTGAATATCATCTCCCGCCCCGTAAAGCGTGTGATGCTCTGCGGTGCTGGACGGATCAGCTATTACCTGGCCGATCTCCTGATCAAAAGCGGCCTGGAAGTGAAGATCGTGGAAAGGGATTATACCGCCTGCCGCAAGATCTCGGAGCTGCTGCCCCGGGCTACTGTCATCCAGGGGGATGCCAGCCGCCAGGCCACCCTGGAAAACGAGGGGCTCCCGGAATATGATGCCCTGGTCAGCCTCACCGGACTGGATGAACTGAACATGGTCATCAGCATGATCGGCAGCGACCTTAAAGTCCCCCATGTCATCACCAAGCTGGGTCATATGGAAAGCACCCCCATCCTCAACTCCCTCCCCATCGGCAGCATCGTTTATCCCAAGGAGCTTTGCAGCAACACCATCGTGCGGTATGTGCGGGCCCTGAAAAACCAGACCGGGGCGGCCGTGGCGGTCCATTCCATTGCAGAAGGCCAGGCCGAGGCGGTGGAGTTTCTGGTGGACAAGGACACCAAATACTGCGGTGTTCCCCTGAAAGATTTGAATATCAAGAAAAATGTACTGGTGGTCTGTATCGGCCACGGCGCAGACATAGAGATCCCCAACGGCAACTCCTCCTTCCAGGAGGGGGATACCCTGATCCTGGTCACCAACGGAGATCATATCATTTACAGCCTCAATGATATTTTCCAGGATTAAGGAGGAGGACCATGAACTATAAAATGATCGGGAAATTCATTTCCCGGGTCCTGGCCATTGAAGCGGCCTTTATGATCGTCCCTCTTCTCATCGGACTGGTGGACGGCAGCCGGGCTGACACGCTGGCCTTTGTCTGGGCCATCCTCCTGACGGCAGCCGGCAGCGCCCTGCTGGGGTTGCTCTGCCGCCATGAGACCAGTCGGTTCCAGGCCCGGGACGGCCTGGTCTGCGTGGGGGTCAGCTGGATCGCCATGAGCATTTTCGGCTGTCTGCCCTTTTTCCTGGGAGGCTCCATCCCCAATTTTGTGGATGCCCTTTTCGAGATCGTCTCCGGGTTTACCACCACCGGCGCCTCCATCCTGCCCGAGGTGGAAAGCCTCTCCCGCTGTATCCTCTACTGGCGGAGCTTCAGCCACTGGGTGGGAGGGATGGGGGTGCTGGTCTTCCTCCTGGGGATCACCAGCCCCGGGGTGCGGGGCAGCGGTTTTACCATGCACCTGCTCCGGGCTGAGAGCCCCGGCCCAGACGTGGGAAAGCTGGTGCCCCATATGCGGGATACCGCCAAGATCCTTTATCTCATCTACATCGGTCTCACCCTGCTGAACATCCTCTTCCTGAAGCTGGGGGGAATGGGAACCTTCGAGGCCCTCTGCACCGCTTTCGGAACGGCGGGCACCGGCGGCTTCGGCATCAAAAATGACAGCATCGGGGGGTACAGCCCCTATATTCAGAACGTCTGCACCGTTTTTATGCTCCTCTTCGGCATCAACTTCAGCTGCTACTTCCTCCTTCTGGCAGGACACATCAAGGAGGTGTTCAAGGACGAGGAACTGCGGTGCTATCTGGGAATGGTGCTGCTGAGCACTGGCCTCATTGCCTTCAACATCCGGGGGATGTACGAGACGGTGGAGGAGACCATCCGCCATGCGGCTTTCCAGGTGGCATCCATTGTCACCACCACCGGCTTTGCCACCACCGACTTTGACCTCTGGCCCAGCTTCAGCAAGACCATCCTCCTCTGCCTTATGTTTGTAGGAGCCTGCGCCGGCAGTACGGGCGGCGGTATGAAGGTGGGGCGGCTCCTCCTCATCTTTAAGAATCTCCGCCGGAGCATCCACCGGTTTATCAGCCCCAACCAGGTCCAGGTGGTCCGGAACAATGACCGGGTCATCAGCGAGGAAGTGCTGAACAATACCAATGCCTACCTGGCGGCCTACGGGATCCTCATCATCGCCAGCTTCATTGTGGTCAGCTGGGATGGATACGGCATCGCCACCAACTTCAGCGCCGTGGTCTCCTGTTTCAACAACATTGGCCCCGGCCTGGAAGCGGTGGGCCCCACCTGCAACTTCGGGGGATACAGCATCCTCAGCAAGCTGGTCCTGATCCTGGATATGCTGGCGGGACGGCTGGAGATATTCCCCATCCTGGTGCTGTTCAGCCGCCGCACCTGGAAGCGGTAAAAATCCATAGAGAAACAAGGAACCCCGGATCCGTCAGGATCCGGGGTTCCTTCTGTAATGTCAGATATACCGCTGGGTGGCCACGTCGATGATGCCCCGGGTGGTCAGCCGCAGGGTGGGGATCACCGGCAGGGCCATAAAGCTCAGGGTCATAAAGGGATCGATCCCCCGGTTCACCCCCAGCCGGAAAGCGGCCTCCTTGGCCTCCTCCAGCTGCCGGTTCACCTGGACCAGGTCCTGGTCGGTCATAAGCCCTGCAATGGGCAGGGCCAGCTGGGCCACGGCCCGGCCGCCGGACCAGACCACGATGCCGCCCCGATTCTCCACCACCTGGTTCACAGCCTCTGCCATCGCTTCCTCGCTGGTTCCCACCACAATGATGTTGTGGCTGTCGTGGGAGATGCTGGTGGCCACGGCGCCCTCCCGCAGACCATAGCCCTGGAGGTATCCGATGCCGATGTGGTGGGTGTTCTTGTGCCGTTCCACCACGGCGATCTTGAGGATGTCCTGCTGGGGGTCGATGGCCTGGGCGTACCCCAGATCCCGGGAAAGGATCTCCCCCGGCACCAGCCCGATGATCCCCCGGGGCCGGTGATCAGAGAGGTCCTCCGGAGTGAGGGGCGCCAGATGGAAGGTGTCGGCGGCCAGGGCAGCCAGCCGGTGGGGAATGACCGGGTCGGGGAAGGGAAGCAGAGCCCCGTCCCGGTACCAGATCTTCCCCCTCTTGGCCACCATCTGGATGTTGAAGTCCTGGAAATTGTCAATGGCCACAAAGTCGGCCAGGTAACCGGGAGCAATGGCCCCCCGGTTGTTGAGCAGGAAATACCGTGCGGCGTAGTGGCTGGCCGCTTTTACCGCCACGATGGGGTCCACCCCCTTCTGGATGGCCCGGCGGACCATGTAGTCGATGTGTCCCCGTTCCAGCAGGTCGCTGGGATGCTTGTCATCGCAGGCAAACATACACCGCTCCTGGTACTGGCTGTTGAGGAGGGGAATCAGGGCATCCAGGTTTTGGGCGGCGGTGCCCTCCCGGATCATAATGAACTGGCCCAGCCGCAGCTTGCTCAGGGCGTCCTCCAGAGAGTAGCACTCGTGGTCGGAGTAGACCCCGGCGGCCACATAGGCGTTCAGCTCCTTCCCCGCAAGGCCGGGGGCGTGGCCGTCGATCTTTTTGTGGTGGGCCTGACAGGCGGAGATTTTCTCCAGGGCAGTCCGGTCCCCGGCGGCCACCCCCACATAGTTCATCATCTCTGCCAGCCCCAGCACCCGGGGATGGTCGTAGAAGGAGTCGATGGCCCGGTAGTCCAGCACTGCTCCGCTTTCATCCAGGGGGGTGGCGGGGACGCAGGAGGGAAGCATAAAGAGCACATCCAGGGGCAGGTCCTGGGTGGCCTGGAGCATATAATCAATGCCGTCGTTCCCCATAACGTTGGCAATCTCATGAGGGTCGGTGATGACGGTGGTGGTGCCGTGGGGCACCACGGCCCGGGCAAACTGTCCTGGGGTGACCAGGGCGCTCTCCAGGTGAATGTGGGCGTCGATAAAGCCGGGCAGGAGGATCTTCCCGGTCATGTCGATCTCCTGCAGGCCGTGGTACTCCCGGTCGATCCCCACAAACAGCCCCTGGGTGATGGCAATGTCGCCGCCGCAGAGTTCATTGGAAAAGACATTTACATAAGTACAGTTTTTCAGCACCAGGTCTGCCGGCCGCCGCCCGGCGGCCACCTCTACTACCTGCTGCTTGGCTTCCAGCATCCGATTGATCTTTCCGGTGTAGCTTTCCTGGTCATAGCCCATCTCAATCACCTCGCAATGGTTCTTTTACCCGTTAGGGTAGCATAACGGGGAGCAAAAGTAAACCCTTTTTCCAAAAGCGTTGCATTGCCGGGGGAAGGGTCCTATAATAAGGGTAACCCCCGGGAAAGGAGTACTTCCATGGCCTACGAAAAACTGCTCAACGAAATTTATGCTGCTCTTTCCCTGGAATATATCTGGCCGGAATACCGCCCCGCCTTTGAGAAAAGCGAATCCCCGGACTGGGTCAATCCGGCCATGGAGCTGGGCCTGGAAGTGAGCCAGGCCCTCATGCCCGAGGACGGCCAGACCGAGCGGTTTATTGAGGAGTACCTGGGCAAACCCAGGGAGGAGATCCCCCTGGCCGCCCTGGAACGGTACGGGGACCGTCTCCATTTTTATCAGGGACGGTTCTGGGCGGTGCTGCCCCGGGAAAACGAGCGGTACTCCGATTTTGAGAAGGCGGCTTTCCGGTTTGAGAAAAAGCTGGAAAAGCTGAACACCAACTACCAGAAAATGCGGTACAACG
>CALXEN010000094.1 GCA_944387325.1 uncultured Clostridia bacterium
TGAAGCTGGTCGATCATATACTTCAGATCGTCGGGGATGCCGAAGCGGCTGGTGGCGGCGAAATAGCCGGTGCACTGGTAGCCCCAGGAGGCGTCCAGCGGGTGCTCCGTGACGGGGAGCAGCTCCACATGGGTGAAGCCCATCTCCTTCACGTAGGGGACCAGATAGGAAGTGATGTCCCGGTAGCTGAGAAACTCCCCCTCGCCGGTGCGCCGCCAGGAGCCCAGGTGACATTCATAAATATTCATGGGGCGGCGGTAGGGAGGATTCTTGGAGCGGTAATCCATCCAGTCCTGATCTCCCCACTGATAGCCGGTGTCCAGATCGTAGATTTTGGTGGACACATCGGGCCGGGTGGCGGAGTGGAACCCGTAGGGATCGGCCTTGCCCACGAAGGTGCCGTCCTCTTTATGTATGGCGTATTGATAGGCGTCATAGCGCTTGAGTCCGGGGACAAATGCCTCCCAAATGCCCCCCTCCACCCGCTCCATGGGGGTGGCCTCCAGGTCCCAGCCGTTAAAATCGCCGATGACCGTTACCTTGGGGGCGTTGGGAGCCCAGACACGGAAGAGATATCCCTCAGTTCCGTCGGGAGCCTTGGCGGGATGAGCGCCGAAGCACTTCCACGCATGGGTGGAACGGCCCTCAGAAAAGGACTCCAACTCCAAAAAGAGGTCGGAAGGGGAAAGCTTTTCCTGATATTTAGACATTTTCATCACCTCAAGATATCATTCGGGTATGGGCATCGGCCAAAACCAACAAGTGGGTGCCGAAAGTAATTTCAGATATTCGTATAAATTATACAACGGGCTTGCAATACCGTCAAGTAAAATACTAGAAAACTCTCTGGAAATCCAGGTTAAGATCGTGATAATTTCCAGGTTGTTTTGGAATGATCTGCCCCGCCTCCACAAAGGAAAAAATTGGGAGGCGGGGCGGGAAAATGATCGTTAACTGACCATAAGAAGCCGGCTGAGAAGCTGGGAAAAAATGCCGGGAACGGACAACCGGTCTACCCCCTGGGCGGCCAGAATGGGGACCGTGTCCCGCAGCTCCTCTCCCACATATACCTGAAGCTCTCCCAGAGTCTGTCCCTCATCTACGGGAGCCTCCACATTCTCGGCCAGACTCAGACGGGTGGTGATTTGACGTTCTTCCCCTTTTCGCACCAGAAGCCGGCAGTCTCTTTGAAGCTGAGGCTGGACCTGACCGGCGGCACCCAGAATGACCTCCACGGGAGCCAGCGGCGTTTCCGGGTAAACATTGGCCAGGGCGTAGTTGGCAAACCCGTAGTCCAGAAGGGCCTTGGCATCCTCAAAACGCTGGCTGGTGGAGGGGGCCTTCATCACCACGGCAATAAGCTCCATGCCATCCCGCTCGGCGGTGGCGGACATACAGTAGAGGGCGGAGTCGGTGGAGCCGGTTTTCAGGCCGGTGGCCCCGGGGTAGAAGCGGATCAGCCGGTTGGTGTTGGTCAGTCCGAATTCGCCGCCCCGGATGGAGTCCATCCAGATGGTGGTGTACGCTCGGATGGAGGGGTGATTCAAGATGAGCTCCCGGGACATCAGAGCGATGTCATAGGCTGAGGTCACATGCCCCTGGGCCGGCAGACCGGTGCAGTTGAGAAAGGTGGTATCCGCCATGCCCAGCTCCTGGGCCCGCTGGTTCATCAGGCTGACAAAGGCGGTTTCACTGCCGGCCAGGTGCTCGGCCAGGGCCACGGCACAGTCGTTGCCGGAGACCACGGTGACGCACTTGATCATTTCGCCCACCGACATCTGCTCCCCCTCCTCCAGGTAGACCTGGGAGCCGCCCATCCCGGCGGCGTAGGCGGAGACGGTGACCGTGTCCTCCAGGGCAATACGCCCGGAGTCCACCGCCTCCATGACCAGGAGAAGGGTCATAACCTTGGTGACGCTGGCAGGCTCCAGCTTTTCATGGGAGTTTTGCTCAAAAAGAACCGTGCCGGTTTCTTTTTCCATGAGTATTGCCGAGGCGCAGGACAGGGACAGGGGACTGTCTCCCTGGGCTTTGGCAGCGGGAACGGCCCCCACCAGAAGCAGCAGGACCAGCGGTAGGGATAAAAATCGTTTCATAGCAAAGGGTTCCTCCTCGTCCATTTGGTTGGTCTATGTGGATATGGCCAGCATGTGGAGCGTGGAGGTTTTCTATGCGAAAAATTGGGCGGTAAATTTTTCTTTCCGCCGGGAACAGCCACAGTGTAATACGGCAAAGATGAGAAACGAAGCGAAAGTGGACGAGCTGTTCTACCCGCCGTCGAAAAAATTTTTGGTTAGGAGGACGCAAACGTACAACTTTTCCCCAAAAGCTGCCTATGGGCGAGGAGGGATATGGTGAAGAGAGGGTGGAAGCTTCCGGATCGGGAGCAGATTTTAAAGCGTATGTGGCAGCTGGCCAATGCCGGAGCCGGGGATGCGGTAAAGCTGGCCTGCTTTCCCCAGGAGGAGTGGTGCGGGCTGGATGGCCTGGACCTGGACGCCCTGACAGAATTCAAACGGGGGAGCAACGGGGTCATCGAGCTGAAATTTGCCGACCGGGCCCGGCTTCTGGAGCGGCTTTTGGATGCGGTGGACCGAAGCGGCGAGGAGCAGGTGGACCGCTTCCTCCAGGCCATGGAGCAGCAGGAGGGATAAGAGATGGGGGCAATGGTGTTTTCCCCAAAGCAGCGCCGGTTGCTTACCTGGTGGCGGCCCTCTTCTCCGGACCGGGACAGACAGGCCATCATCTGCGACGGGGCGGTGCGCAGCGGAAAGACCTTGTGCACCGGCCTGTCCTTCTTCTGCTGGGCCATGAGCAGCTTCCGGGGAAAAAATTTCGCCCTGTGCGGCCGGACCATCCAGTCGGTGCGGCGAAATCTCCTCTCGGAGCTGCTGCCTATGCTGGAGGGAATGGGGTTTTCCTGCAGACAAAAGTTATCCAAAAACCTCATTGAGGTGCGGCTTGGAAAGCGAAAAAACCTGTTCTATCTCTTCGGCGGCAAGGATGAGAGTTCCGCGGCCCTCATTCAGGGCATGACGCTGGCGGGGGCGCTTTTGGACGAGGTGGCCCTTATGCCCCGCTCCTTTGTGGAGCAGACGGCGGCACGGTGCTCAGTGACGGGGAGCCGGCTGTGGTTTTCCTGCAACCCGGAGTCCCCCGCCCACTGGTTTTACCAGGAGTGGGTGCTCAAGGCGGAGGAAAAAAACACCCTTCGTTTGCAGTTTACCATGCTGGACAACCCAGGATTGTCACCTCAGGTGCGGGAACGGTATGCCAATACCTTTCAGGGGACCTTTTACCGGCGGTTTGTACTGGGGGAGTGGGTGGCCGCAGAGGGGCTGGTGTACGATTTCTTTGACGAGAGCTTTGTAAAACCGGCTCCCGAAGGGGAGATGGAACGGTGGTACATCTCCTGCGACTATGGTACCTCCAACCCCACTTCCATGGGCCTTTGGGGGCTTCAAAGGGGCGTGTGGTACCGCCTGGGGGAGTATTACTACGACGCCCGGGAACAGCACAGGCAGAAAACCGATGAGGAGTATGCCGACGCCTTGGCTGACCTGGCCGGAGGGAGAGAAATCCAGGCGGTGGTGGCCGACCCCTCAGCGGCCAGCTTCTGCGAGACCCTGCGCCGGCGGGGCTGGCGAGTAAAGAAGGCGGACAACCAGGTGCTGTCCGGGATTCGCCTGACCGCACAGCTGCTGAAAAGCGGGCGGATGGTGATCTGTGAAGGCTGTAAGGATGCCATCCGGGAGTTTGGCCTCTACCGCTGGGATGAGGACAGCCAGGGCCAGGACAAGGTGAAAAAAGAACACGACCACGCCATGGATGAGATCCGTTAGTTTGCCGCCACAGTGGCGGCAAAGGGCGGGTTGGCCGGAGGAATGTACGCCGGGACGGTGGAGCGGAGACGATTTTAAGAAACAAACAGGATGGGAGGGAATCCCCTCCCAGGAAGGGAGCGAGGAAAGGCGATGAAATGGTGGGAACGCAGGCAAAAGGAGCCTGCCGCACCGGTGGTTCAGGTTCGGCAGGGGGCCGGGCACCCCTTTGGGGTACTGGATCGTTACATTCCCCTGCACACCGGGGAAATGGCACTGTACCGGGCCATCCGGGAGGGGGTGCCCATTGTGGACGCGGCGATCTGGAAGCTGACCAGACTGTGCGGCGGTTTTTGTGTCCGGTGCCGGGACAGCCGGGGCCAGAAGGGCCTGGAGGAGTTTTTCCGGACGGTGGACACAGGCTGGGGCCAGAGGGGGGTACAGTCCT
>CALXEN010000095.1 GCA_944387325.1 uncultured Clostridia bacterium
TAGTCTTGGTAATCAATGGGCAGGGTGGGCAGGCCGTTCAGGTCCAGCCCGGCGGTATGCCCGGCCCGCAGTTCATAGTATCCCTGGGCGGCGATCATGGCCCCGTTGTCTCCGCAGTACCAGAGCTGGGGCAGGTGGACGGCGGCTCCCAGTTTTTGGGCCCCGTCATTCACCAGCTGGCGGAGGCGTCCGTTGGCGGCCACCCCTCCGGCCAGACAGATGGTCCTGGCCCCCGTATCCCGGGCGGCATCCAGCAGCTTCCCGGCCAGGATCTGGGCGATCCGTTCCTGGAAGCTGGCGGCCATGTCGGGCACATTCACCGGCTGGCCCTTCATTTTGGCCTGGTTCACCTCGTTGAGGACAGCGGTCTTCAGCCCGCTGAAGCTCACGTTGTAGGGCCCCTCCACATGGGGCACCGGCAGCTTGTAGGCGTGGGGGTCACCGGTCTTGGCGGCCTGGCTGATGCTGGGCCCCCCGGGGTAGGGCAACCCCAAAGTCCGGGCTACCTTGTCAAAGGCTTCCCCGGCGGCGTCGTCCACGGTCCGGCCTAAAATTTTATACCGGGTGTAGCTCTCTACCTGGACGATGTGGCTGTGGCCTCCGCTGGCCACCAGGCAGAGGAAGGGGGGCTCCAGGTCCGGGCAGGTGAGATAGTTGGCGGCAATGTGCCCCCGGAGGTGGTGGACAGGAATGAGGGGCGCCCCGCTGGCCAGGCTCAGCCCTTTGGCGTAGTTCACCCCCACCAGCACTGCCCCGATGAGCCCCGGGGCAAAGCTGACGGCGATGCCGTCCAGCTGGGGGGCGGTCAGACCCGCCTTTTCCAGGGCCTGGTCCACCACGGTGCTGATGGATTCAATGTGCCGGCGGCTGGCGATCTCCGGGACCACCCCACCGTAGAGGGCTTGTTCCTCCACGCTGGTGGCGATGACGTTGCTCACCACCCGGCGGCCATCCTCCACCACTGCAGCAGCGGTCTCGTCGCAGGTGGATTCGATTCCTAATATGTACATATGAAATGCTCCTTTTTCTCGGCGGCTCAAAGATCCAGCCGGTAGGTCAGGGCATGGTCGGGGGGATTCCGGTAAAAGTTTTTCCGGGTCCCCATCCGTGCAAAGCCCATCCCTTCATAGAGGGCGATGGCGGGGGCATTCCTGCTCCGCACCTCCAAAAAACAAACCTGTGCGCCCAAGGGCTTCAGCGCTTCCAGGCAGCGGGTCAGAAAAAAATTCCCCAGACCCTTGCCCCGGTGCTCCGGCAGGAGGGTGATCCCCTCCAGACTGGCCTCCTCCAGCACCAGCTGAAAGACGGCCACCCCCAGAAGGGCCTCCTCCTCCCAAAGACCCAGCACCCGGCCGGTTCCGTTTTCCAGGGTTCCGGCCAGGTCGGTCTCGCTCCACCCCTCGGAGGCGGTGGCGGTGACCCGGGCGGCAGCGGCGCACTGACCGGGGGAGAGGAAGGATACCTCCATCAGTGGGCCTCCTTCCAGGTTTTCCCGGTCTGAACATCCACGGTGAGAGAAACGGAAAATTCCACCGCTCCCTGCATCTCCTCCCGGAGGATCCGGCTTACCTGTTCCACCTCTCCCTCAGGAGCCTCCACGATCAGTTCGTCGTGGACCTGGAGGATGAGCCGGGCTTCCAGTCCTTCCCGGCGCAGCCGGTCCCATACCCGGACCATAGCCAGTTTGATGATATCGGCGGCAGTTCCCTGGATGGGGGTGTTCCGGGCCATCCGCTCCCCGCTGGAGCGGACCTGGAAGTTCTTGCTGTTCAGTTCCGGCAGATACCGCCGGCGGCCGAAGAGGGTGGAGACATAACCCTGGCTTCGGCCCTCCTCAATGGTGTCCTTCATATAGGCGTCGATCCGGGGGAAGGTAGCCAGGTAGTCCTTCAGGAACCGGTCTGCCTCCTTCACCGACACTCCCAAGTCCTTGGAAAGGCTGAAGGAACCTTTCCCGTACATGATCCCGAAGTTGATGGCCTTGGCCCCCGAGCGCAGCGCCGGGGTGACCTCCTCCGGGGGAATATGATAAATTTTCGCAGCGGTACTCCGGTGGATATCCGCCCCGGACAGGAAGGCCTGGCGCATACTCTCGTCTCCACTCACATGGGCCAGGATCCGCAGTTCGATCTGGCTGTAATCCGCATCCACCAGCCGGCAGTTTTCCCTGGCCAGGAAGAACCCCCGCATCTGGCTGCCCAGAGGGGTGCGGATGGGAATGTTCTGGAGGTTGGGCTCAATGCTGCTGATCCGGCCGGTGCGGGTCTCGGTCTGGATGAACTCGCTGTGGACCCGTCCGTCCGGCTCGATGGCTTTCAGAAGCCCCTCCACGTAGGTGCTGTTCAGTTTGGCGCAGGCCCGGTAATGGAGAATGTCCTCCACCACCTGACTGTAGGGGAGAAGACTTTCCAAAGTCTCGGCGTCGGTGCTGTATCCCCGCTTGGTCTTTTTCCGGGGAGGGAGCCCCAAATCTTCAAACAGGGCTTTGCCCAGCTGAATGGGACTGTTCACGTTGAAGGAGTACCCAACAGCCTGGTAAATTCGGTCCAGGCTGGCCTGAATCTCTCCTTCCAGCACCTTTCCGAAATTCCGGATTCCCTGGGCATCCACCAGGAAGCCCAGCCGCTCCATGTCGGCCAGGACCCGGGCCAGGGGCAATTCAATGGTATGGAGAAGTTCCTCCATGCCGCATTCCTTCAGCTTGGAATCCAGCACATCCAAAAGTTCTTCCAGGC
>CALXEN010000096.1 GCA_944387325.1 uncultured Clostridia bacterium
GAAAGCGTGGCCCCGCTTGACCTTGCCGTTCTTGGTGAGCTTAAAGCGCTTTTTTGCGCCGCTGTGAGTTTTCAGCTTCATTTTAGCCATTTGTATTTCCTCCTACAATGAATTACTTTTTGGGAGCCGGGGACATGAACATAAGCATACTTCTGCCCTCCAGCTTGGGCTGTTTGTCCACCACGGCCCCGGGCAGCGCCTCGGCAAACCGCTTGTGTACTTCCAGACCCAGGTTCTGGTGTGCCATCTCACGGCCACGGAACCGGATGGATACCTTCAGCTTGTGGCCCTGTGCAAGGAACTTGGCCGCCTGGTTGACCTTGGTGTTAAAATCGTTGGTATCGATGTTCAGGCTAAGCCGGATCTCCTTGACCTCTACGATCTTCTGATTCTTCTTGGCCTCTT
Source organism: uncultured Clostridia bacterium (assembly GCA_944387325.1). Lineage (GTDB taxonomy): Bacteria > Bacillota > Clostridia > Oscillospirales > Ruminococcaceae > CALXEN01. Next base: position 406 of record CALXEN010000096.1, read on the forward strand.
TCTCCCGCTTTTGCTGTTCGAACCGATACTTGCCGTAATCCAAGATCTTGCAGACCGGGGGCGTCGCCTGGGGAGCGATCTTTACCAGATCCAGTTCAGCCTCGTCGGCCAGACGCTGTGCCTGGGCAGCACTCATGATTCCCAGCTGTTCGCCGTTGGCGCCGATCAAACGGATCTCCCGATCCCGGATCTCCTGGTTGATCTCAAGTTCTTTCTGCTTGCTGTTGTTTGCGATTGGGACGCACCTCCAAACCTGTCTAAGGCAAAATCAAAGCGGCTGCCTGTTGGACAGACAGCCGCACCATTCCTGTACAGAAGCCCCCCAAAGGGAGCCTTTGCCATGACCCGGGACCCAAATCAGTCCGCAAGGTGAGTGCGGCGGCAAGCCGACAGCTGCTTTCTTTACCTGTCTACTATACCATCGCCCCGGGCCAAAGTCAAGGGGTTTTTTCATCTTTTTTATACCAGAGGGACCTCGATGGAGCAGCCCAGGGTGAGGCTGTAGATGACGCACCGGGTCACAGGGAGGTTCAGCCGTTTTTCCATGGCGTACCGGTAGAGCCAGAGCTGGCTGCGGTAGCTTTCCACCAGTTCCTCCCGGGTCTTGTTCCGGTCAGTCTTCCAGTCCCAGATCTCGGCGTGGTCGGGGAAGATCAGAATCAGGTCCACCACCCCCTGGACCAGGCAGTGGGAATCCCCGTAGTCCTGGCTTTTATCCTCCATCACCGCCCCGGCGGGGACCTGGGTGATGAAGGGATATTCCTTCAGCTGGCGCTCCGCCCCCGCAATGTAGGCCAGGGCGGAGGACGCTCCCAGGGTCTCCAGGGCTTCCAGGTCCAGTCCCTCCCTCTCCTGGGGGGTGAGGATCCCCTGCTCCACCAGTCGGTCCAGCTGCTGCCGGGGCTGGAAGGGCACCCGCAGCTCCATCCGCTGGAGGGCCTTGTGGGTCATGGTCCCCCGCTCCGCCCCGGTGAGATGTCCGCCCCGGCTGGCGAAAGCCGGACGGCGGAGGCTCTGGGTGTAGGGTTTGTGGGACAGGTCGGAGACGCTGGTCTTGATGGGGACCTTCTCCAGCACCCGGATCCGGGCCTGGGCCCGGTCCGCCTCCTTCCACCGGCTGCGGAGGGCTTCCACCTGAGCCCGGGGGCAGTTCTCCCCCAGCTGCCGGGCCTGCCCGGTAAAGTCGGGGCGGTGGACTGTCTCCTGGTCCGGCAAAGGCAGCGGTTCACGGAGGATCTCCACCGAGGGGTCCTTCTCCTCCTCCATCTGGGCCAGAGCCAGGGTGAGCCACTGCTGCCAGCTCTGGCACCGGGTGAGGGCGTATTCCATCCCCTGACGGGAAAGGATCTGCCGGGCGTCCTCCAGTTTGGCCAGGGGCAGAGGGAGATAGAGCCGGTCCCGGGCCCGGGTAAGAGAGACATAGAGAATCCGCATTTCCTCGCTGGCTGCCTCGTCTCCCAGGGTGGCGGCAATGGCCTTCCGGGCCCCGGTATTCACCAGCCCTCCCTCCTGGTTCAGGAACTTCAGCCCCACCCCCAGCTTGCTGTGGAGAAGGGCAGGCTGCTTTTCATCCGCACGGTTGAATGCATGGCCCAGATCGCAGAGGAAGACCACCGGAAACTCCAGCCCCTTGCTGCCGTGGCTGGTCATGAGGGTGACGCAGCCGGGACGGGTCTGGGCTCCCCGGGTCTGTTCGGGGCCCCGGCCGGTGAGCTGGGCCACATCCATGGCCCGGATGACGGTGTGAAGGCCGCTCTCGCCTTTTCCTGCGGCCCAGGCCATAAAGGCGTTCAGTTCCTCCCGGGCCCGCTGGCCGTCCGCCCGGACCTCCACCGCCGCCGGGTAGCAGGTCTGGGCCATGATCTCCTCCAGCAGCTGGCTTACCGGCAGGCAGAAGGCCATCCGGCTCCAGGCGGCGATCCGCTCCAGGGCCAGGGCTGCTTTTTTCCGGCTTTCCTCCGGCAGCTCCTTTCCCCGGGCAGCGGCCTGGAGAGCGTTGTACAGATTTCCCTTCCGCTTGATCCGGCGGAGGTGGATCAGGTCGTTGACCCCAAACCCCAGCAGCGGGCTGAGAAGGGCCGCCGTAAGGGAGAGGTCCTGGGTGGGGTTATCCAGCACCCGCAGGAGATGAGCCAGAGGCTCCACCGCCTGGGACTGGAGGAGATTCTCCGCCGAGTCCGCATAGGCCGGGATCCCCGCCTCCTCCAGTGCCCCCAGGAAGAGGGGGAAGGCGGAGCGGGAACGGAAAATAAGGCAGATATCCTGGGCCTCCAGGGGGCGATCCTCCCCGGATTTATCCCGGATCGGGGTCTTTTCCTCCAGAAGGGTGCGGATCTTTTCCGCCACCCAGAGGGCCTCGCACCGGGTATGGTGGGTCTCCTGGAGTTCTTCCTGGCCGGGGACCGGCTCCAGCAGGACCGCCTGGAATACGCCCCGGTCCAGATCCGGATTCCCGGAGGTGAGCCGCTGCTGGGGAAGGACATAGTCCACCCCGCCCAGGCGGCGGGTCATGATCCGGTCAAAGATGGCGTTGCACCCTTCCAGGATCACCCTGTCGCTGCGGTAGTTGGCGCTGAGGGGAAGGAGCCGGGGCTGCCCCGGTTTCCCTTCCAGGGGATAAGTATCCAGCTTTTCCTGGAAGATCCCCGGGTCTGCCTGACGGAACCGGTAGATTCCCTGTTTGATATCCCCCACAAAGAAGAGGTTGCTGCCGTCGGCCAGGGCCAGGCAGCGGTAGATCCGTTCCTGGAGGGCGCTGGTATCCTGATACTCGTCCACCATAACGGTGGCAAAGCCGGCGGCGATCTCCTCCGCCAGGGGGGTGCGTTGGCCGTTCTGCCACAGGAGCTGGAGGGCCAGGTGCTCGCAGTCGGAAAAGCCGAACCGTTTTTCCTCCTTTTTCAGCCGCCAGATCTCCTCCTCCAGTGCACGGCCTGCCCGGAGGAAAGCCCGGATGAGGGGGATGGCTTCCTCCTCCACCCGACGGTATTCCCGGAAGGGCTCCAGGGCGCTGTTCATCTGCTTCCAAAGCCGGTCCCGCTCCTCCTTCAGGAGAGTTGCGGCAGGTCCGTGGGCAGCCTTCTCCTCCTTTTTCAGGGTAGGCCACCGATCCTTCTTAAGGGCGGGCACCAGGGCCTCCCAGGCTTCCTGGTCCTCTCCCCTGGCGCACCGGTCCACCAGCTCTTTCACCCGGGCCATCAGCTCCCGGTCCCGGCAGATGACCCCGGCCATAGGCTGGAGCGCCTGGATATCCGGCAGCTG
>CALXEN010000097.1 GCA_944387325.1 uncultured Clostridia bacterium
ATCACCCTGGTGAAGGATACCTCCCTTTCCCGGATCATCGCTCTTCAGGAGATCATCTGGGCGGGGCAGGCATTCCTGAAAAGCAGCCACGGGATCAGCGGCGCCATCTGGCCCCTCTTCTTTACCGCCATCTACTATCTGGTCTTTACCGGCCTGCTCACGGTCCTTTTGGGCAGGCTGGAAAAGAAACTGAGCTATTTCCATTGAGAGGAGGGTCCCCATGTCTTTTCTGGAAGTAAAGCATATCCGCAAATCCTTCGGGGACACCCCTGTCCTGAAGGGGATCGATTTTACCTTGGAGAAGGGGCAGGTGCTCAGCCTCATCGGCTCCTCCGGCAGCGGCAAGACCACCCTGCTCCGGTGCATGAACCACCTGGAGATCCCCCAGGAGGGGATCATTTCCCTGGACGGGGAGGTCCTCTTTGACTACGACCAGGGCCGGACCCTTTCCGACAGAGAGCTGCGGGCGAAGCGGCTCCACTTCGGGATGGTGTTCCAGAGCTTCAACCTTTTCCCCCAGTACAACGTGCTGGACAACTGCACTCTGGCCATGGATCTTCTGGCCAAGGACAAGGCCAAGGCAGCCCGCCAGCGGTTTGACCAGGGCACCGTTCACAAGGCCCACCAGGAGGCTGCCCGGGATATTCTGGCCCGGGTAGGGCTGTCCGCCAAACTGGCCAACTACCCCTGTGAGCTGTCCGGCGGGCAGTGCCAGCGGGTGGCCATTGCCCGGGCCCTCTGCCTCAAGCCGGATATCCTCTGCTTTGACGAGCCCACCAGCGCCCTGGACCCGGAACTGACCGGAGAGGTGCTGAAGGTGATCAAAAGCCTGAAAAACAAGGACACCACCATGGTCATCGTCACCCATGAGATGGAGTTTGCCCGGAACGTTTCGGACAAGGTCATCTTTATGGCGGACGGGGTCATCGAGGAGGAGGGCACGCCCCAGGAGGTGTTCGGGAATCCCCAAAGCTCCAAGACCCAGAGTTTTCTGGCCAAAAGCCTGGAATCCATCTGAATGTCCTTTTCTCTGCCGGTATCTGCCAGGATACCGGTTTTTTGTTGCATAAAACCGGAAATTTATGCTACAATGACCTATATCAAAACAGTGAGGCATGGTGCTATGAAATACGGATTTATCAAGGCTGCCGCTCTCAGCCCCCGGCTGCAGGTAGCTGACTGTCCCTACAATACCCAGGAGATCATCCAGGCTCTCCAAACTGCCGCCCAGGAAGGGGCCCAGCTGGTCTGCCTGCCCGAGTTTGCCCTGACCGGGTACACCTGCAATGACCTGTTTCTCCAGCGAAAGCTCCAGCAGGGAGCCCTGGAGGGACTGGAAAAAATCCTCTTTGCCAGCCGGGAACTGAACCTGGTGGCCCTGGTTGGCTTGCCCCTGGAGGTGAACGGGAAGCTCTACAACTGTGCCGCCGTCCTCTGCCGGGGCGAGCTGCTTGGGATGGTGCCCAAAACCCATATCCCCAACTATGGGGAATTCTATGAGCGGCGGCAGTTCTCCCCCGCTCCCGCCGAAACCAGCGAGATCCAGGTCCTGGGCCGTACCGTTCCCTTCGGCACCAGGCTCCTCTTCTCCTGCCGCCAGATGAAGGAGTTCGTGCTGGGGGTGGAGATCTGCGAGGACCTGTGGGCTCCGGTCCCCCCCAGCTGCGCCCATGCCCTGGCCGGTGCCACCGTCATCTGCAACCTCTCCGCCAGCGATGAGACGGTGGGAAAAGCGGAGTACCGGCAGAATCTGGTGCTGGGTCAGTCCGCCCGGCTCCTCTGCGCCTACCTGTACGCCGACGCCGGACACGGGGAGAGCACCACCGACATGGTCTTTGCCGCCCACAACCTCATTGGGGAGAACGGGACCTTGTTGGCGGAGAGCCAGCCCTTCGGCAGCGGCTTTGCCGCCACCCAGCTGGACCTGGAGCGGATGGTCTGCGAGCGGGTGAAGAACACCACCTTCACCCCCTGCACCGACGGCTACCGCATCATTCCCTTTGACCTGGATTTGGTGGAAGTGCCCCTCACCCGCCCTGTGGACCGGTTCCCCTTTGTGCCTGCCAATCCAGCTCTCCGGGCCCAGCGGTGCCAGCTGATCCTCCAGATCCAGGCGGACGGCCTGGCCAAGCGGATCCAGCACGCCCACTGCAAGACGGCGGTCATCGGGATCAGCGGCGGCCTGGACAGCTGTCTGGCCCTTCTGGTGGCAGTGCGTGCCATGAACCAGCTGGGCCGCCCGGCCAGCGATATCCTGGCGGTGACCATGCCCTGTTTCGGGACCACCAAGCGGACCCGGAGCAATGCGGAGAGCTTGTGCCAGGAGCTGGGGGTCTCCTTTAAGGAGATCAACATCACCGCTACCGTCCGCAGCCATATGGCAGACATCGGCCAGAGCGAGACCGACTACGACGTGACCTTTGAGAACTGCCAGGCCCGGGTGCGGACCCTGGAGCTGATGGACACCGCCAACAAGGCCGGGGGCCTGGTCATCGGCACCGGGGACCTGAGCGAGCTGGCCCTGGGCTGGGCCACCTACAACGGGGATCATATGAGTATGTACGGGGTGAACTGCGGAGTGCCCAAGACCCTGGTCCGCCATCTGGTGGGGTATGAAGCGGACACTTCCTCCTCCCCTGCCCTGGCCCGGGTGCTGCGGGATATTCTGGATACCCCTGTCAGCCCCGAGCTTCTTCCCGCCCGGGACGGGGAGATCAGCCAGAAGACCGAGGACCTGGTAGGTCCCTATGAGCTCCACGATTTCTACCTCTACTATGTTCTCCGGTTCGGGTTCTCCCCCGCCAAAATCTATCATCTGGCCAAAGCGGCTTTTGTGGGGGTGTATGAGGAGCCGGTCCTCCTCCACTGGCTGAAAAACTTCTACCGCCGGTTCTTTGTGCAGCAGTTCAAGCGGAGCTGCCTTCCCGACGGGCCCAAGGTGGGCAGCGTGACCCTTAGTCCCCGGGGAGACTGGCGGATGCCCAGTGACGCATCCAGCGCCCTCTGGCTGGAGGAACTGGAGGCCCTGGAATGAAGAGCTGGAAAAAAAACCTGATCTTTGCCCTGGTGATCTTGCTCCTGGCCGGAGGGATCTGGCTGTGGCAGACCGCCAATGCCCGTTATGGGACTGTGGCGGTGGTCCTTTATGGGGATAACAAGGAGCTGGAGCTTTCCCTGGACAAAAACGGCGTGTATGACATCAACACCGGCTATTACACCGTCCATCTCCAGGTGGAGGATGGACGGATCCGGTTTATTGACAGTCCCTGCCCCGACCATCTCTGCGAAGGGTTCGGCTGGCTGGAGAAGGCGGGAGACTATGCGGTCTGTATGCCTGCCTCCACCCTCTGCCGGATCGAGGACAGAGACTGAAAGAATCAAGAAAGAGCGGCGCTTTTCACAATGTGGGAAGCGCCGCTCTTGTTATTTTTATCTGTCAGGGTAAAAGAATTTTTTATTCAGGCTCATGAGTCCCACAAAGGGGTGCATCCATCCGCTCTCGCTGGACTTGAAGACCCAGTAATAGA
>CALXEN010000098.1 GCA_944387325.1 uncultured Clostridia bacterium
CCACCGCTCCGGTCACCGCCCGGATCAGGTCCAGGTCCATCCCCTGCCGGAGCCCTTCCCGGTCCACGCTGGTGAGGAGGATCTCACCGGCCCCCAGGGCCGCCCCCTGCCGGGCCCACTCCACCACGTCCCGCCCCGAATGGGCCCGGCCGTTATCGTAGTAGGCCTCCCAGCTTCCCGGCTGACCGGCCCGGGCCTTGGCCTGGATGGAAAGGACCATGCACTGGCTGCCGAAGGCCCGGGCCACCCGGGCGATCAGGTCCGGGTCCTTGAGGGCGGCGGTGTTGATGGCCACCTTGTCCGCCCCCAGGGCCAGGACCCGGCGCACATCCTCCACCGTCCGCAGGCCGCCTCCCACACAGACCGGGATATAGACCTCCTCCACCGTCCGCCGAAGGATCTCCCCCAGGTTGTTCCGGTTATACAGGCTGGCCACCGTGTCCAGGTAGAGGAGCTCGTCGATCCCCTCCTCATAGTACCGCCGGGCAAAGTCGTTGGGGTCTCCCAGCTTCCGGAGCCCCTCCATCTGGATCCCCTTGACCAGGTATTGATCCTTCACATCCAGCCGGGCAATGAGCCGGACCTTTTTCCCTTCCATGCTTTTCCTCCTTAACAAAAAGAAAAACGCCGCCGGGACAGAGAGCTCCTGTTCCGGCGGCGTCGTTGCCGTTTTGGTTATTGTACCACAGTCCTCCGGCGGGGACAAGTCTTTTTAACCAAAGAACTTGTCGTAGATGCCAAAGCCGAAGATGAAAAGGATGATGAGGGGAAGCACCCAGGTCAGGTAGCCCCGGGTCCATCCGGGAATCTTCAGGCCCTTGCCGGTGTTGGCCTCGGTCTGGTAGTTCTTCCAGCCCCACCCGTACCGGGAGACGCAGAAGAGGAGGTAGACCAGGCTGCCCAGGGGCAGGAAGATGTTGCTGACCAGAAAATCCTCAAAGTCCAGGATGGCCCCGCCAAAGACGGAGAAGCCGTCCCAGGCCCACAGGTTGTAACCCAGCACACAGGGGACAGCCAGGATCACCAGGAGGATCATGTTGACCCAGCCGGACTTCCGGCGGCTCCAGCCGGTGAGCTCCATGCCGCAGCAGAGAATGTTCTCAAAGACGGCCAGGACCGTAGAGAGGGCAGCGAAGGACATAAAGAGGAAGAAAAGTGCGCCCCACAGCTGGCCCAGAGGCATATTGGCAAAGATGTTGGGGAGAGTGACGAAGATGAGGCTGGGGCCCTGGGCCTGGTCCACGTTGTAGGTGAAGCAGGCGGGGAAGATGATGAGGCCGGCGGTGGTGGCGACAAAGGTGTCCAGGATCACCACATTGACGGCTTCTCCCAGAAGGCTCCGCTCCTTCCCGATGTAGCTGCCAAAGATAGCCATGGCGCCGATGCCCAGGCTCAGAGTGAAGAAAGCCTGGTTAATGGCGGATACCACCGTGTTGGCTACGCCGGTCTGGGCCATCCGTCCGAAGTCAGGCACCAGGTAGAAGGTAAGGCCTTCCTTGGCCCCGTCCATAAAGAGGCTGTTGATGGCCAGGACCACCATAATGATCAGCCGGGCGATCATCATCCATTCGGTCACCTTTTCCAGACCGCTCTGGAGGCCCCGGATACAGACCAGGGCGCCGATGAGGGTGACCACCACCATCCAGAAACCCATAACCAGAGGCTGGGCCAGCATCTGGTCGAAGGTGCCCGAAACCATGGTGGTGTCGGCCCCGTTGAAGGTGCCCTTCAGCATGAGGTAGAAGTAGTGGAGCATCCACCCGGCCACGGTGGTGTAGTACATCATGAGCAGGTAGCAGCCGATGAGGGTGATATACCCATGGATATGCCACTTCTGACCCGGCTTTTCCAGGGCCTGATAGGCCTTTACCGGGCTTTTCTGACTGGCCCGGCCCACGGCAAACTCCATGGTCAGGACAGGCAGTCCCAGGATTGCCAGGAAGACCAGGTAGAACAGCACAAAGGTGCCGCCGCCGCCCTGTCCGGCGATATAGGGAAATTTCCATACATTTCCGATTCCAATGGCACACCCGGCGCTGAGAAGGATAAATCCCAGGCGGGAGGCCAGTTTTTCCCGTTCCATTCCGATTTCTCTCCTTAGTTTGTTGATTGTAGTTGGTTCAAATTTTTGAGCCACTCAATTTATCATTATACTCTGGGAAAGTACCTCTGTAAAGAGTTTTTCTTCCGTGCAGCGGCAAAAAAGGCCGCCCCCGAGGGGGCGGCCCGCTGTTTTATCCGGTCCGGTCAGGGAGAGGCGGTTCAGTCCAGATCTTCCCCGTTGGACTTGATGACCTTCTGGTACCAGAAGAAGCTGTCCTTCCGGCTGCGGCTGAAGTCGCCGGAGCCATCGTCCTGCTTGTTTACGTAGATGAAGCCATACCGTTTCCGCATTTCGCCGGTGCCGGCACTGACCAGGTCAATGCAGCCCCAGGGAGTGTAGGCCCGCACGTCCACGCCGTCCTCGATGGCCTGAGCCATGGCCTGGATATGCTGACGGAAGTAGTCGATGCGGTAGCTGTCATGGATGGAGCCGTCGGCCTCCACAGTGTCGTAGGCGCCCAGCCCGTTCTCCACCACCATAAGGGGGATCTGATACCGGTTGTAGAGCCGGTTCAGGGTGTACCGCAGGCCGTCCGGGTCGATCTGCCAGCCCCAGTCGGAGGCCTTCGGGTAGGGGTTCTTCCCGCCCATGGGCAGGTTGCCGGCGGTGGTCTCGGCGTCGGGGTGGGGGGTGACGCAGCTGGTCGTGTACTAGCTGAAGGTGTAGAAGTCCACCTTGCCGGCGGCCAGGGTCTCCAGATCTCCCTCCTCCATCTGGATCTTCACGTTATGGGCGTCCCAGATCCGCTTGGCAAAGGCAGGGTATGCGCCCCGGACCTGCACGTCGCCGCAGTAGTCCACGGCGAACTGCTCATGCTCCATGTTCTTGATGACATCCTTGGGGTCGCAGGTGAGAGGATAGCTGGTCAGGTAGCAGATCATGTTGCCCACCTTGTACTCCGGGTCGATCTCGTGGGCCATCTGGACCGCCTTGGCGCTGGCGATGAACTGATGGTGGAGCTTCTGGTAGGCCTCTTGGTAGGCGGCATCGGGAACCTTGTCCCCGCCGAAGGTGAGGAAGGCCACCAGGCAGTTGATCTCATTGAAGGTGAGCCAGTATTTTACCAGCCCCTTGTACTCGTTGAAGATGGCCTTGCAGTAGTTCAGGTAGTAGCCGATGGTGTCCCGGTTGGACCAGCCCCCCAGCTCCTCCACCATGTAGAGGGGGTCATCATAGTGGCTGATGGTGACCAGAGGCTCAATGTTGTACTTCTTCAGCTCCAGGAACACATTCCGGTAGAAGTCCAGGCCGGCCTGGTTGGGCTTGTCCTCGTTGCCTTTGGGGAAGATCCGGCTCCAGGAAATGGACATCCGGAACATGGTGAAGCCCATCTCGGCAAAGAGAGCGATGTCCTCCTTGTAGTGGTGGTAGAAATCGATGCCGTCATGGTTGGGGTAGAGGGTGTCGGGCAGGACTGCATACTTGGCTCCCTCGGGAATTTTTGCGTTGATACCCATGCTGGCCACCTTGCCGGGATTGCCGTCCTTGTCAATGTAGGTGGTGTACCGGGGGGTGCTGACGGTGCCGCCGGTGGTCACATCGGTGAGAGCAGGGCCACGGCCGTCCACATTCCAGGCGCCCTCGCACTGGTTGGCAGCGGTGGCGCCGCCCCAATAAAAGCCTTTGGGGAACTTGCTCATGATATTCTCCTCCTGTGCAATAATTTTTGATGCCATTATTTTAACATATCCTCCAAAAAGGTTCAACATTCTCCGCCGGTTCCGGGGATCTTTTACAGTCTCTGGGAAAAAATTTTATGATTTTTAAATGGAAAGTTGAAATTTTAAAAAGAAAAAACGCCGTTCTTCCGAACAGCGCTTCAAAAGCTGACCAGATAAATGAGAGCCAGCACGATCCCTGCGGCGGTGAGCCCCACCGCCCAGTAAAGCCAGAGGGGGCGGTAGTCCTGGGGC
>CALXEN010000099.1 GCA_944387325.1 uncultured Clostridia bacterium
AGCTTTATATGCTCCAGATCCCCCGGAATACCCTGGTGGCCGGGGTGTACAATTCCGGCAACTATCAGATCAACAATGTGGCCATGTACAATGACGGTTATGCCAGCCTGGCCGATTGTATCTACAAAATGTACGGCCTGTCCGTGGATCGGTATGTGGCCATCGATATGGCTTCCTTCCGGGCCATCGTGGACGCCTTCAACGGGGTGGAGGTCTATGTGCCCCATGATATGGAGGACGGTAAGGGCAGCAAGCTCTATGCCGGGTATCAGACCCTGTACGGCGAAGAGGCAGAGTTCTTTGTCCGGTGCCGGTACGGTGAGGGCTTCGAACGGAGCGACCTGGACCGTCTGAATATGCAGCGGTATTTCTATTCCGCCCTCTTCCGCCGGCTGCGCTCCATCTGGGTGTGGGCGGCCGTGAAGATGGTCCCCATCGCCATGGAGTATATTACCACCGATCTGTCTGCCAGCGATATTGCCTCCCTGGCTGTATCCTTCCTGAAGGTGGACAGCTCCAACATTATGATCTGCCAGATGCCTTCCTGCAACGCAGAACCATATAATGGGAATTCGGTCCTGATCACAGCCCGGCAGGAGGCCGCCGATCTGCTCAACCAGTATTTCCGGGATTACACCGGGCCCATGGATGCTTCCCAGCTCCAGCTTCCCGACTGGACCGCCACCAGCGGAGCCAGTGATCCCAACGTGCAGTTTATGAACAGCCTGGACAGCGAGGCCGAGCAGGGTCAGCAGGATCTGAACATCGACGGCAGCTACAACGTTATTACCGAGACCCCTGAGGAAACTCCCGCACCCGAGGAGACCCAGGAACCCGCCGCATAAGGAGGATTGAATATGGAATCCAAAGAACTGGCAACCCGCATTGCCATCGCTATGGACAAAAAGAAGGCCCTGGAGATCCGGGCTGTCCAGGTGGATGATCTGACCATCCTGGCCGACTACTTTGTCATGGCCACCGGCAACTCCACCACCCAAGTGTCCGCTATTGCAGACGAGGTGGAATTCCAGCTGGAGCAGCTGGGGATCCGCCCTGCCCGGATCGAGGGCCATGATTCCAAACGGTGGATTTTGATGGATTATGGCGACGTCATTGTCCATGTCTTTACCCCCGATGCCCGGGAATACTACGATCTGGAACATATGTGGGCAGACGGCAAGCAGCTGCCCCTGGCCCAGGCCATCAACGATGCAAGGGAAGCTCAAGGCGAGTGACCCATTGAAATTTTCAAAGAGTTGGAGTTGAACCGAAAGTGAAATACGATTTTAAAACAGTGGAAGCCAAGTGGCAGAAGATCTGGGACGAGGAGAAGACCTTCCACGCCGAGATCGACCATTCCAAGCCCAAATTCTACGGCCTGGTAGAGTTTCCCTACCCCTCCGCTGCCGGCCTTCATGTAGGGCATCCCCGCAGCTATACCGCCATGGATACCATCTGCCGGAAAAAACGGCTGGAAGGGTACAATGTCCTCTATCCCATGGGGTGGGATGCCTTCGGTCTGCCCACCGAGAATTTTGCCATGAAGAACCACATTCACCCTGAGATCGTGACCCAGAAGAATGTGGCACGGTTCAAGAGCCAGCTGAAAAGCCTGGGCCTCTCCTTTGATTGGGACCGGGAGATCAACACCACCGATCCCAACTACTACAAGTGGACCCAGTGGATCTTCCTCCAGCTCTACAAGCACGGCCTGGCCTACAAGAAGGAGACCAGCGTCAACTACTGCACCGGCTGTAAGGTGGTGCTGGCCAACGAGGAAGTGGTCAACGGCGTCTGCGAGCGGTGCGGCAGCCCCGTGGTCCACAAGGTGAAGAGCCAGTGGATGCTCAAGATCACCGAGTACGCAGACAAGCTCATCGACGGCCTGGACGGACTGGATTTCATTGAGCGGGTAGCCACCCAGCAGAAAAACTGGATCGGCCGCAGCTACGGCGCCGAGGTGAACTTCGGCACCACCGCCGGGGATACCCTCACCGTCTACACCACCCGTTGCGATACCCTCTTTGGCGCCACTTATATGGTGGTCAGCCCCGAGCATAAGCTAGTGGATGAGTGGATCGCCCAGGGCAAGCTGAAGAATGTGGCCCAGGTCCAGGCTTACCGGGAGGCTGCCGCCCGGAAGAGCGACTTTGAACGGACCGAGCTGAACAAGGAAAAGACCTGCGTCAAGCTGGAGGGAATCATGGGAATCAACCCCGTCAACAATGAGGAGATCCCCGTCTTTATCTCCGACTATGTGCTGGCCACCTACGGCACCGGCGCCATCATGGCCGTGCCTGCCCACGATACCCGTGACTGGGAGTTTGCCAAGAAGTTCGGCCTCCCCATCATCGAGGTGGTCCAGGGCAAGGAGCCCAGCAACCTGGACAAGGAAGCCTTCACCGATGTGGCCACCGGCACTCTGGTCAACTCCGGCTTCATTACCGGACTCTCCGTAAAGGATGCCCAGGCCAAGATGATCGCCTGGCTGGAAGAGCAGGGGAAGGGCTGCGCCAAGGTGAACTACAAGCTGCGGGACTGGGTCTTCAGCCGCCAGCGGTACTGGGGCGAGCCCATTCCCATGGTCTACTGTGAGAAGTGCGGCTGGCAGCCCCTGCCCGAGGATCAGCTGCCTCTGGCCCTGCCCGAGATCACCGACTTTGAGCCCGGCGAGAACGGGGAGAGCCCCCTGGCCCGGCATACCGACTGGGTGAACACCACCTGCCCCTGCTGCGGCGGACCTGCCAAGCGGGAGACTGATACCATGCCCCAGTGGGCTGGGTCCTCCTGGTACTTCCTGCGGTATATGGACCCCCACAACGACAAGGAACTGGCCAGCAAGGAAGCCCTGGAGTACTGGGGCCCGGTAGATTGGTACAACGGCGGAATGGAGCATACTACCCTCCACCTCCTGTACAGCCGGTTCTGGCACAAGTTCCTCTACGACATCGGGGCGGTCACCACCCCCGAACC
>CALXEN010000100.1 GCA_944387325.1 uncultured Clostridia bacterium
GGGAAGCCCCCGCCCACCCCCCCACCATGAAGAACCACACCCCCATCCTGGAGAAGGACAGTATGTACAACACGCCCCCCTGCCGGTGCATCTACATGACCGGCCTGGCGCTGGATTATCTCCAGAACACCATCGGCGGTCTGGAAAAGATGCATGAGATCAACAAGGCCAAGGCCAAGGTCCTCTACGATTACCTGGACAGCCAGGAATTCTTCAAGAATCCCGTGGAGAAGGAATACCGCAGCCTTATGAACGTCACCTTCACCAGCCCCGACCCCGACATGGACAAGAAGTTCTGCGCCGAGGCCGCTGCCGCCGGGTTCGTCAACCTGAAGGGCCACCGCCTGGTAGGCGGGATGCGGGCCTCCATCTACAACGCCATGCCCCCGGAGGGTGTGGCCAAGCTGGTCCAGTTTATGGATGATTTCCGGAAGGCCAACAGCTGATTTTACCATTGATAGGGAGGAACCGCCTTATGTATACCATTAAAACCCTTAACGCCATCAGCCCGCTGGGTCTGGCCAAGCTGCCCAAGGCCCAGTTTACCGTAGAAAATGAGACCGATACCCCCGATGGCATTCTGGTCCGGAGCGCCGACATGAACTCCATGGAGTTCCCTGACAGCCTGTTGGCCATTGCCCGGGCCGGTGCCGGGGTGAACAATATTCCCCTGGATCGGTGCACCGAGGAAGGGATCGTGGTTTTCAACACCCCCGGGGCCAACAGCAACGCTGTGGCCGAGCTGGTCATCGGGACCCTTATTGCAGGGAGCCGGAACCTGGCCGCCGCCGCCCAGTGGAGCCAGAACCTGAAAGGCACCGAGGGGATCGGGAAGTCGGTGGAAAAGGGAAAGAAGGCTTTCGTAGGTCCCGAGGTTCGGGGAAAGGTGCTGGGAGTCATCGGTCTGGGCGCCATCGGCGCCAAGGTGGCCACCATGGCCACCCCCCTGGTGTTGGAGGCCGATGGCGCCGACCCCTTCAAAAACGAGGAAAGCGCCTGGCGCCTGAGCCGGAACGTGCAGCACTGCTTCAACCTGAACGATATGCTTCCCAAGTGCGATTACATTACCATTCATGTGCCCTATCTCCCCTCCACCAAGGGAACCATCAACGCCCAGACCCTGGCCGCCTGCAAGGACGGGGTGCGGATCCTGAACTTCGCCCGGGGAGAGCTGGTGGACAACGCCGCCATCCTGGCCGGGCTGGAGAGCGGAAAGGTAGCCGCCTACTACACCGACTTCCCCAGCGAGGAGGTCCTGGGCGTGCCCGGCATTGTAGCCACTCCCCATCTGGGCGCCTCTACTCCCGAGAGCGAGGAGAACTGTGCCGTCATGGCCGCCGCCGAGATCAGCGATTACCTGAAGAACGGCAACATTCTTCACAGCGTCAACTTGCCCGACGTATGCCAGCCCCGGGCCGGCGGTAAGCGCCTGTGCATCATCCACCGGAACGAGCCCGGCCTCATCAGCAGCATTACCTCGGTGACCACCCAGTCCCAGGTGAACATTGAGAACATGGTGAACAAGAGCCGGAAGGATGTGGCTTACACCATCATCGACGTCACCGGCGCTCTGGCCCCCACCGTAGCCCAGGAGCTGCGGGATATTCCCGGGGTCATCCGGGTGCGGGTACTGTGACCCGTTTCCTCCTTTCCAGGTAGAAAAAGCTGCCGCATGGTTTCCCGTGCGGCAGCTTTTTTCGAGGTCACTTCATCCAGCGGCAGATGACGGTATCCACATCGCTGATCATCTGCTCACAGCCGCAGGCCAGCCGGTGAGCGGCTTTCCGCATCTTCCGCTTGTCCTGGGTCATAAGGTAGACCCCGGCGGCGGCCATGGCGGCTCCCACCATTGCCCCGGCGGCAATACCGCCCATGTTGCTCTCGTGTCTCATAAAATCCAACCTCCTTTGATTGAGCTGTGATTTTAGAATTCCCCGCCTTCTTCGAGTTTATACGGCTTTTTTTGCGCCGGGGTTTATGCTACAATATGGGGCAGTGAGGGGAATTTTCACTCGGGAAGGAGTTTTTTGCTTTGCAGCTTTTGAGAAACGCACCCAAAACGGTGCTTTGTATCTACGTTCGGTCCTCGGTGGGCCGGGCGGGGCTGTCCACCATCCTGCCGGTGCTGGGAACCAGGGGGGTCCAGCCCATTGCCCTCCCCACCAGCGTTTTATCCACCCATACGGGAGGGCTGGGGGATCCTGTGGTCATGTCCGGGGGCGGGTACGGCCAGGCCGCTTTGGACCATTTTGCCCAGCTGGGGTTGGAGTTTGACGGCATCTACACCGGGTACTTAAGCAACCTGAACCAGGCCCAGCTGGTGCGGAAGGCCTTCTCCCTCTGGCCGAAAGCGTATAAGGTGGTGGACCCGGTCATGGGAGACCACGGCCGCCTTTACAGCGGAATCTACCCGGAGCTGGCGGTGGCCCTGCGGGATTTGGCCCGCCAGGCCGACCTGATCCTTCCCAACCTGACCGAAGCAGGGATCCTGCTGGGGAAAGGCTATGAGGAGAAGGAGTATACCAAGGCCGGGGCCTGCCAGCTGGCCCAGGAGCTTACCGGGCTCTGTCCCAACGCACTGGTCACCGGCATTCCCATGGGGAAATACCTGGGCTGTGCCGGAGCCGGACAGGAGACCTTTGTGGTCCAGAAGCCCCGGCAGCCCCGCTCCTACCCCGGCACCGGAGATCTGTTCGGGGCGGTCCTCATTGGAGGCCTCTGCCGTGGGAACGCCCTCAGCGCCGCCGCCGACAGCGCCGCCGCCTTTGTAAGCCACTGCATCGAGCTCACGCCCCCCGAGGCGGACTCCCGCCTGGGGGTCTGGCTGGAGAAGGCTCTGGCCCAGCCGGACCGAAAGATTTGAACGCGAGGAATGGAAAATGAAGGAAGTCAACATTGTGCTGGTGGAGCCGCAAATTCCCCAGAATACAGGAAATATCGCCCGGACCTGCGCCGTCACCGGGGCCCGGCTCCACCTGGTGGGGCCCCTGGGTTTTACGCCGGATGACAAAAAATTAAAGCGTGCCGGGCTTGACTATTGGCATGATCTTGATATAACATATTATAAGGATCTGGAATCGTATTTTACTGAAAATCCCGGGCCCTACCGTTTTTTTACCAGCAAAGGCCAGCACCGGCACACCCAGGTCAGCTACCCGGAAGGGGTGGCCCTGATCTTCGGACGGGAGGATGCCGGTCTGCCCGAGGAGCTTTTGCTGGCCCATCAGGAAGAATGTGTCCGGATCCCCATGCGCCGTGGGGAACGCTGCCTGAATCTTTCCAACGCCGTGGCGGTGGGAGTGTATGAGGCCCTGCGCCAGGATGACTTTGAGGACCTGGAGGATACCGGACAACTGACACAATTTCAATGGAAATGAGGATGTAAAAGTATGAGCAAAATCGGCATTTTGACCGACTCCTGCAGCGATCTGCCCCAGGAGCTGGCCGACAAATACCAAATTGATATTCTGTGCTTCCCCATTCTGCTGGAGGGGAAGACCTACATTGAGCGGCAGACGGTGACCAACGAGGAATTCTATGACCTCATGCGGCAGGCCGAGGGGGTCCCCACCACCGCCGCCATCACCCCCATCCAGTATTGCGAGAAGTACTGCGAGTACCTGGACAAGAACTACACCGACCTGCTGGTGGTCACCCTGAACAGCGGCGGCAGCAGCACCTACAACAACGCCCTCAGCGGCATCAAGATGCTGGAGGAGGAGCGGCCCGGCCATCATCTGAACATCCAGGTGGTGGACAGCCACACTTACAGCATGGTCCAGGGCTGGCCCCTGGTCCAGGCCGCCCGGAAGCTGCGGAACGGCGCCGAGCTGAAAATGGTGGTCCGGGAGCTAAAAGAGGCCTACGCCCAGATGGAGATCTGTCTGGCTGCCTTCAGCCTGAAGCAGATGAAGAAGAGCGGCCGGGTCAGCGCCGCCGCCGCTTTCGTGGGCGAGCTGCTGGGCCTCCGCCCCATCATCAGCCTCAACGACGGAGTGAGCAAGGTGGAGGCCAAGGTCCGGGGGGATGCCTCGGTGGTCCCCGCCATGATCAAGTACTGCCAGACCCGGGCAGACATGAACCTGGTGGAATACGGCCTGGGCTACACTGACGGCGACAAGATCAAGGAGCTGAAAAAGCAGTGCAAGAAGGCCTTTGGTCATGAGCCCGCCTTTGTCTTCCAGCTGGGCGGGGTTGTCAGCGCCAACACCGGTCCCGACGCTTTGGCCATCACCTTCCCCGGGGTGGCCCGCCGGTAAAATTGCAGATAAAAAACTCCCTGCCTGGGCAGGGAGTTTTTTTGTGGGGTTCAGTGTTCCAGGTTGGCAGGGCCGAAGCCGTAGGGAAGCAGCTCTCCCAGGGTGGTGTCCAGGTAATCGGTGACAGACTTGGCCAGGATCACCCGCAGATCGTTGCCGCAGAACTCAAAGAGGGCCTGGCGGCAGACCCCGCAGGGGGCGGAGATCAATTCGTTGACCTGACCTTCCATGCTGCCCACAATGGCAATGGCCTCAAACTCCCGGGCGCCCTCGCTTACCGCCTTAAAGAGGGCGGTGCGCTCGGCGCAGTTGGTGACGGAGTAGGCGGCATTCTCAATGTTGCAGCCGGTAAAGACCCTGCCATCCTTGGCCAGGAGGGCCGCTCCCACCCGGAAATGGGAGTAGGGGGTGTAGGCGAACTCCCGGGCCTGGAAGGCGGTCTCAATAAGTTTGGTCACATTCACTTCCATGAGATTTTCCTTCTCTCAATACTCTGCGTTCAGAGCGATCCTGATCATGTCGTTGAGCCCCTTCTGGCGCACCTCGGCACTGATGATCTCGGGGGTCACGAAGCTGTCGGAGATGGTGATGAGGCAGGTGGCCTGCTTGCCCAGGGCCTTGGCGTTGGCAAAGAGGGCAAAGCTCTCCATCTCCACACAGAGGCAGTGGTGCTGGGCCCGGCGGGCAGCCTTTCCGGCCTCGTCGGGATGGTTCACCGAGTAGAACACGTCGGAGGAATGGATGCAGCCCTCATGCATGGAGATCCCCATCTTGGCGGCGCTGGCCCGGATGGCGTCGTTGAGGGCCGGGCTGCTGACCAGTTCGTCCTCCATAATGCCGCTCTGGACCTGGGCAAAGGTGGACTCGGAGAAGGCGCTGGCGGCCAGCACCACATCCATCACCTTTACCTCGGGGACATAGCTGCCGGCAGTGCCGATCCGGACAATGTTCTCCACCCCATACTGGGTGTAGAGCTCATAGGAATAGATGCCGATGGAGGGCTGGCCCATGCCGCTGCCCATAACACTAATGGGGCGTCCCTGGTAGGTGCCGGTATATCCCAGCATTCCCCGTGTCTGGGTCACCAGACGGGGATTTTCCAGGAAGGTCTCGGCAATATATTTTGCCCGCAGGGGATCCCCGGGCATAAGGACGGTTTTGGCGAAATCGCCCATCTCGGCGCTGATATGAGGGGTAGACATAATGGTTTCTCTCCTTTACGTTGGATTTGGACCCGCCCCGGCCTCTGCCGGGCAAAGCCTTACTTGTGGTAATTATACCACAACTGTGATACAATGGCTATACCGCAGGGTCACCCGTCGGCCATACTCTGGCGGGTTGCCCAAAAAGGAGATCTGACTTTTATGGAAATTCCCCAATCCTGTTCCCTCTGTCCCCGCCAATGCGGGGCCGACCGGACCACAGTCCCCGGCGCCTGCGGGGCCGGGACCCTGAAGGTGGCCCGGGCCGCCCTCCATCACTGGGAGGAACCCTGTATCAGCGGCAGCCGGGGAAGCGGCACCGTCTTTTTCAGCCACTGTACCCTCCGGTGCGGCTACTGCCAGAACTACCCCATCAGCGCCGGGGGGCTGGGGAAGGAGATTTCCCCGGAGCGGCTGACGGAAATTTTCCTGGAGCTCCAGGCCCAGGGAGCCCACAACATCAACCTGGTCTCCCCCACCCAGTATCTGCCCTGGATCTTACCCGCCCTGGATGCCGCCCGGGCCAGGGGGCTCACCCTGCCGGTGGTGTACAATACCGGGGGGTATGAGCGGGTGGAGACGGTCCGGCTGCTGGCCCCCTATGTGGATATCTGGCTGGCAGATCTGAAATACGCCCACGATTCCCTGGGGCAGCGGCTTTCCGGGGTGCCGGATTACTTTACCGTGGCCTCCGGGGCCATCCGGCAGATGATCGCCCAGTGTCCCCGGCCGGAATATGACGGGGAAGGGATCCTGCAAAAAGGGGTCATCCTCCGCCATCTGGTCCTGCCGGGGCAGACGGAGGACAGCAAACAGGTGCTGGACTGGATGGCAAGCCTGCCCGGGGGCAGCTTTCTCCCCAGCATCATGAGCCAGTTCACCCCCTTTCACCGGGCGGGTGAGCTGGGACTGGGCCGCCGCATCACCAGCTACGAGTACAAAAAAGTCCTGGACCACGCCCTGGCCCTGGGTCTGGAGGAGGGCTTCTGCCAGGACAAGAGCAGCGCCAGGGAGGAGTACACCCCGCCCTTTGATCTGGAGGGGGTGTAGGGGCTCTCCCCTTCCATCACGAAAAAAGGAACCGTTTCAGGAGAAACGGTTCCTTTTTCATATCCGCTTATTTCAGGACTGCACCTTCGTCGGCGCTGGTGACCAGCCGGGCGTACCGGGCCAGCCAGCCGGAGGTGACCTTGGGAGCAGGCTGGACGTAGGCGGCCTTCCGCTTCTCCAGCTCCTCCTCGCTCACCTTCATGTTGATGGAGGCGTTGGGAATGTCGATCTCGATCATATCCCCCTCCTGGACCAGGCCGATGGGGCCGCCGCTGGCAGCCTCGGGGCTTACATGGCCGATGGAGGCCCCACGGCTGGCGCCGGAGAACCGGCCGTCAGTGATGAGGGCCACCGTCTTGTCCAGCTTCATGCCGGCCAGGGCACTGGTGGGGTTGAGCATCTCCCGCATACCGGGGCCGCCCTTGGGGCCCTCGTACCGGATGACCACCACATCCCCGGGATTGATCCCCCCGGCATAGATGCAGCTGATGGCCTCCTCCTCGCTGTTGAAGACCCGGGCAGGACCGGTGTGGCAGAGCATCTCGGGAGCCACGGCGCTCCGCTTGACCACACAGCCCTTGGGCGCCAGGTTGCCCCAGAGGATCTGGAGGCCGCCGGTGGGGCTGTAAGGATCGTCAATGGGCCGGATGGCCTTGTGGTTCTTGTTGACTGCCCCTTTGATGTTTTCTCCCAGGGTCTTGCCGGTGACGGTCATCACATCCAGGTCCAGCAGGCCCTTCTTGGCCAGCTCTGCCTGGACGGCGGGGATCCCGCCGGCGGCGTCCAGGTCAGGCATATGGGTGGGGCCGGCAGGGGCCAGGTGGCAGAGGTTGGGCACCTTGGCGCTGACCTCGTTGAAGGTCTCCAGCTTCAGGTCCACCCCGGCCTCCTTGCAGAGGGCCAGGAGATGGAGCACGGTGTTGGTGGAGCAGCCCAGGGCCATATCGCAGGCCAGGGCGTTCCGGACGCTCCGCTCGTTGAAAATATCCCGGGCGCAGATGTTCTTTTCTACCAGGTTCATAATGGCCATACCGGCCTTTTTCCCCAACTGGAGCCGCTTGGCGTAAACGGCGGGGATGGTGCCGTTGCCGGGCAGGGCGATGCCCACTGCCTCACAGAGGCAGTTCATGCTGTTGGCGGTGTACATTCCGGAGCAGGAACCGCAGCCGGGGCAGCAGCCCTCCTCGCACTGGGTCAGCTGGTCCTCATTGATCATCCCGGCCTTGAAGGCGCCTACCGCCTCAAACATATAGCTCAGGCTGACTTCCTTCCCCTCACGGTTGCCGGCCAGCATGGGGCCGCCGCTGCAAACCACGGTGGGTACATTCATCCGCAGGGCTGCCATGGGCATCCCGGGAACGATCTTATCACAGTTGGGCACCAGC
>CALXEN010000101.1 GCA_944387325.1 uncultured Clostridia bacterium
AAGAAGGCTACAACTAAGTGAGAGGAAAGCAAGTCCAACACAAACAAACAAGAGAAAAAACGCCGGAAAAAGGGGGGAGGCCCGGTCCCTTTCTGGTGATATTCCCGGGGTTTTTCCGGACCTTGACAGGGGCTTTACTGCCCCTTTACAAAGGTGCGGGAGCCTGCCCGGAGGAGGGGCGCCGCCTCCGGGCAGGGGCGGACCCTTTTTCCCTTTCCAGCAGCACCACCACCTCTGTGTGGGGGGTGAAGGGGAACATATCCACCGGCTGGCATTTTACCGGCCGGTATCCGGCGGCGGCAAAGCCCTCCAGGTCCCGGGCCAGGGTCTGGGGGCCGCAGCTTACATAGACCACCCGGTCCGGGCCCATGTCCTGGACGGCGGAAATGAACCGGGAGGTGGTGCTCGCCCGGGGCGGGTCCAGGATCACCACCTGGGGGCTGGGGCCCCGGCGGGCCTGCTCCTCCATCCAGGCGGTGGCGTCCCCCTGGTAAAACCGGGCGTTCTCCGCTCCATTCCGCCGGGCATTGGCGGCGGCGTCCCGGGCGGCGGCGGGGTTCAGCTCCACCCCGCTCACCTCCCCCGCCCGGGGGGCGGCAGAGAGGCCGATGGTGCCGATGCCGCAGTAGGCGTCCAGCACCGTCTGGGTGCCGTCCAGGGCGGCAAAGTCCAGGGCGGTCTCATACAGCCGGCGGGTCTGCCGGGGATTCACCTGGTAAAAGCTGCCGGAGGAAAGGGTGAACCGCAGCCCCAGCAGGGTATCCTCCAGGAAGGGCTTTCCCCAGAGGGTCTTGAAGGTTTTCCCCAGCACGGCGCTGGTGGCCCGGGGATTGATGCTCTGGACCACCCCCGCCACCCAGGGGGCCAGCCGGGTCAGCTCTTTGCAGAAATTCCTGCTTCCCGGGAAATAGGAGGAGGGGGTCACCAGGGTCACCAGGGCCTTCTGCCCCTGGCTGTCGCACCGGACTACACAGTGGCGGAGGAGCCCCTGCCCCCGGTCCTCCTGGTAGGCGGGAAGGCGGCACCGGCGGGCGGCGGACAGAACGGCGGCCTGGGTCCGGTTCAGCACCTCCATCTGGAGGCAGCAGTCCTCCACCGGAATGACCCGGTGGGTGCCCTGGGCGTAGATGCCGCTGACCAGCTTCCCGCTCCGGTCCTGGGCAAAGGTGGCAATGGACTTGTTCCGGTAGTGGTAGGGATCCTCCATCCCCAGGATGGGGGCCACGGGACAGAACCGCCCCAGCAGGGCCTCCATCTCCCGCTGCTTTTGGGCCAGATGGTCCCGGTAGGAAAGATGGGGCCCTAGACATCCCCCGCAGTTGTGGGAAACAGCGCATTTCATGGAGGAACCTCCTTCTTGCAATTTGATTAAAATAAGTATACCATAAGGGGGTAGCAAAGAAAAGGAGGGGACTTCTTATGAAGGTATTGCTTCTCAATGGCAGCCCCAAGGTAAAGGGCTGTACGTACACCGCTCTGGCCCAGGTGGCCAAGGCCCTGGAGGAGGAAGGCATTGAGACCGAGATCCTCCATGTGGGGGGCGGCAAAAATTACGGCGGCTGCGTCAGCTGCGGCAACTGCGCCAAAACCGGAAAATGCATCTACGACGACGGGGTCAACCTGGCCGCCGCCAGGCTGGACCAGGCGGACGGGGTGGTCTTCGGCAGCCCGGTCCACTACGGCGCTCCGGCAGGTTCCATGGTGGGATTCATGCACCGGCTGGGGATCAGCGCCGGGGCCAAGCTGAAAAACAAGCCGGCAGCCTGTGTGGTCAGCGCCCGGCGGGGAGGCACTACCGCCGCCCTGGAGGTGCTGAACAAGCTGCCCCAGTACTTCCAGATGCCCCTGGTCAGCAGCCAGTATTGGCCCATGGTCCACGGCAGCAACCCCCAGCAGGTGGCCCAGGACCAGGAGGGGCTCCAGATCATGGACCGGCTGGGCCGGAACATGGCCTGGCTCCTGAAATGCATCCAGGCCGGGAAGGAGGCGGGGATCAATCCTCCCGCACCCCAGCCCCCGGTCAAGACCGATTTCTATAAGGAACTGTAATGAAAAAAGAGGGTGTCCCGGGGACACCCTCTTTTGCTGTAATAAGGTTCAGGAATTGCCGGACAGCAGCTCCTGGATGCTGGCCACAGTGCCGGCCAGATTCTGGAGATTGCTGGGGATGATCAGCTTGGTGGCCTTTCCGTCCGCCACCTTGGCCAGGGTCTCCAGGCTCTTGAGGGCCAGCACCTTGTCGCTGGGCATGGCCTCGTTCAAAAGCCGGATGGCGTCGGCGTTGGCCTGCTGCACCGCCATAAGGGCCTGGGCCTGGCCCTCGGCCTCCCGGATCATCTTCTCCTTCACGGCTTCGGCCCGGAGGATGGCAGCCTCCTTGTCGCCCTGGGCGGAGAGGATGGCGGCCTGCTTTTCACCCTCGCTCCGGAGGATGGCCTCCCGCTTCTCCCGCTCGGCCTTCATCTGCCGTTCCATGGCGTCGGTGATGCTCTTGGGGGGCGCAATGTTCTTTACCTCCACCCGGGTGATCCGGATCCCCCAGGGATCGGTGGCCTCGTCCAGGGTCTTGGTGATCTCCCCGTTGATGGACTCCCGGCCGGTGAGGGTGCTGTCCAGGTCCATGCTGCCGATGATGTTCCGCAGGGTGGTGGCGGACAGGTTCTCAATGGCGGCGATGGGCCGTTCCACCCCGTAGGCGAAGAGCTTGGGGTCAAAGATCTTGAAAAAGACCACGCTGTCCACCATCATGGTCACGTTGTCCTTGGTGATGACGGGCTGGGGCTCAAAGTCGGCCACCTGCTCCTTCAGGCTGATCTTCCGCACCACTCGTTCAATGAAGGGGATCCGGAAGTGGATGCCCGCCTCCCAGGTTTTCTGGTACCGGCCCAGCCGTTCCAGTACCCAGGCGTTGGCCTGAGGCACGATCCGGACGCACCGCAGCAGCAGAATCACGATCAACACAAGAATGACCAGGGGAATGATCCATTCCATATTAAAAACCTCCTGTCTCGTTTCAAAATCCTTTTTACTTGGTAAGATAATCCAGCAGCTTTTGGAAGGTCTCCTCCAGGGAGGCGCTGTTCCGGGTCAGCTTCCGGCTCCGGGCGCTCCGGGGCCAGGGGGGACCGCCCTCCCGGTGGGCCCGCTGCCGGGTCTCCCGGCGCACCCGGTCGGCGGCGCACTCCATGGCGTGGCGCACCCGCAGCCCCCGGGCGTCGCAGTCCAGCATATGCTCCCGCTCCAGTTTCCTGGCAGCCTCGGAGGAGATGGGCCGCCCCTCCCGCTTGTATTCCTGGGCCAGCCAGTCGGTCTCTCCAATTCCCATGGAATCCCTCCTTTGCAACAATTTTCCTTAGCATACCATGTTTGTATTCTCCTTGCAATAGAAAAACCGCCCCGGGAAGGGGCGGTGTGAAAATTTTATCGAATCTTAAAATAGCCCGGCAGCCCCTTCAGGTTGTCCTCCACCAGGATGGTAAAGCCGTAGGGGTTCACCTCGGCAGTCTGGTCCAGGGCGGTAACGGCCTGGAGATGGGGGCCCCGGTTGAGGATGACCTCGGCGGTCTCGGTGGGGCCCACCCGGCGGAACTGGAGGATATCCCCCTGGGCCCGGACCAGCTCCAGCCGCCCGGTGGCGAAGGCGTCGCACTCCCGCCGCAGCTTGGCCAGATTGGTCATGACGGGCCGCAGTCGGTCCTCGGTGGAGTTCCAGTTGAAGTATCCCCGGTTGAAGGGGTCTCTATACCCCTGCATGGCCACTTCATCTCCGTAGTAGATACAGGGCATTCCCGGCAGGGTGAAGATGAGGGCGTAGGCCAGCTTGGTCATCCGGAGAGCATCCTCGTAGGCCTGCCCCCGGAGCCGACGGCCGCTCTGCCAGTACCGGTCCCGGCCGTTGGCGGGCTCGTCCCCGATGGCAGTCATGGCCCGCTCGGTGTCGTGGGTGGAGAGGAAATTCATAAGGGTGTGGAGGGCGGGGGCCGGGTAATGGTCGCAGATGGAGAGGATCTGGTCCGCCACCTGCTCCATGGGGGCTCCCAGGGCAAAGTCCAGGGCGGCGTTCCGGAAGGGATAGTTCATCACCCCGTCCAGCCCTTTCCCCAGCAGGTAGGTGCGGCGCTGGCTGTATGCCTCCTTGTTGGTGGCGTCCTCCCACACCTCCCCCATGAGGAGCCGGTCCTCCCCGTGTCTCTTTACGGCGGCCCGGATCTTTTCAATGAAGGGGTCGGGCAGTTCGTCCGCCACATCCAGCCGGAAGCCCCAGGCCCCCCGCTTCATCCAGGTGTCGATGACGCCCCCCTTTCCGCAGATGAACTCCTGGTAGGAGGGGGCGGTCTCGTTTACCTCGGGCAGGGTGTCAAAGCCCCACCAGCTCCGGTAGCCGCAGGGATACCGGTGGCTGAAATCGAACCACTTCCGGTAGGGGCTGGAGGGATCCCGATAGGCGCCTCCTTTTCCGTACCGGCCTTCCCGGTTGAAGTATCGGCTGTCGCTGCCGGTGTGGCTGAACACCCCGTCCAGGATGATCTTGATCCCGTGTTTCCCGGCCTCTCTGCAAAGGGTTTCAAAGTCCTCCACCGTCCCCAGCAGAGGATCCACCTTCAGGTAGTCGGCGGTGTTGTACCGGTGGTTGGAATGGGCCTCAAAGATGGGATTGAGGTAGATGAGGGAGATGTTCATCCCGGCCAGGTAGGGCAGTTTTTGGGTGATCCCCTTCAGGTCCCCCCCGAAGTAATCGTTGTTGAGGAGCCCGCCCTGCTCGGTGGGCCAGAAGTAGGGCTCCCGGTCCTTCTTGGCCCGGTAGACCCGCTCCGGGAAAGGCCATTCCTTGTCCGGGTCCCCCTCAAAGAACCGGTCGGGGAAGATCTGGTACATGGTGGCCCCCTTGAGGAGAGCGGGGGTGGTGAACTCCCGGTGGTATACCGTCAGCTGCCAGGGCTCTCCCTCCTCCTCCCGGGTCAGGTAGCCCTCCTCCATGGGGCCCCGGAACACCTTTTTGTCCCAGGAATGGAGGTCGAAGTAGTAGAAGTAAAGCCCCGGCTGGTCCAGGGTCAGGGTGATGGAAAAGCGGTCCCGCTCCCCCTCATGCTCCTGAAATTCCATCTGATAGGAGAAGGGGAATTCCCCGTCCTTGGTAAGCACCAGGTGAGGCTGGACAAATCCGTGCCAGGTGGGCACCCGGAGCCAGAGGGTGAATTCCTCCCCGGCGGGCAGGGCCCCCCAGGGGGTCTTGCAGTCCAGAGAGGTGCTGTTGTAGTATTGGTGTTCCATGGCGTTCTCTTCCTGTATATGGAATAATGTTGCAATAGAAAGGGGCCCCCGGAATCCTCCGGGAGCCCGCAGAAACCGGGTATAAGATTACTTGACAGGGGTGGCGTGCCAGATATCCCGGGCATAATCGGCCACGCTGCGGTCTGCGCTGAAGATGCCGCTGTTGGCGATGTTCTTGATGGACATATGGTTCCACTTGGCCCGGTCGGCGTAGAGCTTCTGCAGGTCGGCCTGGGCACGGCGGTAATCCTTGAAATCGGCCATAACCATGTAGGGGTCGCTGGTCCGCAGGTTGGAAACCACCTCGTGGAAGTTCTCCCCGTTCCAGCCCCGCTCCAGGAAGGACAGGACCTCCATGGCCACCTCGTCGTTGCCGTAGAACATACTGGGATGATAGCCCATGTTCTTCAGGGCGTTCACCTCGGGGGTGAGCATACCGAAGATGATCTCGTTTTCCTTGCCGGCGGCGTCGGCGATCTCCACATTGGCCCCGTCCAGAGTGCCCAGGGTGATGGCGCCGTTGAGCATGAACTTCATGTTGCCGGTGCCGGAAGCCTCGGTGCCGGCCAGGGAGATCTGCTCGGACACCTCGGAGGCGGGCATGAGCCGTTCGCTGAGGGAGACGCAGTATTCCTCCAGGTAGACGATCCGCAGCTTCTCCCGGACGGCGGGATCGCTGTCAATGAGGGCGCCCAGCTTGCAGATCATCCGGATCATCTGCTTGGCCATATAGTAGCCGGGAGCGGCCTTGGCCCCGAAGATGTAGGTCTTGGGCAGGAAATCTGCGTTGGGGTTGTTCTTCAGGTAGAGGTACTGGGCGGCAATGTTCAGGGCGTTCAGGTGCTGCCGCTTGTACTCGTGCATCCGCTTGACCTGGCAGTCAAAGATGGAGGCGGGATCGATGACCTGGCCGGTGGCCTTCTTCAGGTACTCGGCAAAGTTCTCCTTGTTGGTCCGCTTGACCTGGTCCAGCTTCTCCTGGACGGTCTTGTCGTCGGCGTACTGGTTGAAGAGGGCCAGCTTGGAGGCGTCCTTCTTGAAGCCGTCCCCGATGGTCTCGGAGAGCAGGTTGGTCAGGCCGGGGTTGGAGGCCAGCAGCCACCGCCGGTAGGCGATGCCGTTGGTCACGTTCTTGAAGGCCTGGGGCTTGTACAGGTAGTAGTCGTGGAAGACGCTGTCCTTGATGATCTCGCTGTGGAGCTTGGACACGCCGTTGATGGAATGGCAGGTGAAGACGCAGATGTTGGCCATCCGGACCTGGTTGTCCCCCAGAATGGCCATATAGTCCACCTTCCCCTTGTCCCCGGGGAAGGCCTCGAAGAGGGCGATGCGAGCCCGGCGGTCCATCTCCTGAACGATGGAGTAGATCCGGGGCAGGGTGGCCTTGAAGATATCCACGTTCCACTTCTCCAGGGCCTCGCTCATAACGGTGTGGTTGGTGTAGGCGAAGGTCCGGCGGCAGATATCGAAGGCGGCATCCCATTCATAGCCGCACTCGTCCAGCAGAATCCGCATGAGCTCGGGGATGGCCAGGGTGGGATGGGTGTCGTTGAGCTGGATGGCCACCGTGTCGGGCAGGTTGGCCATGGTGCCGTAGGTGTTCAGGTGCTGCTGGACAATGTCCCCGATGGAGGCGGCGGAGAGGAAATACTGCTGCCGGAGCCGAAGGATCTTGCCCTCGGTGTGGTTGTCGTTGGGGTAGAGAATTTTGGAGATGAGCTCGGCGGAAGCGTTCTTGCTCATGGCGCTGCCGTACTCGCCGGCGTTGAAGGAAGCCATGTCAAAGTCGGGAGCCTTGGCCTGCCACAGGCGGAGCTTGGCCACCCCTTCTCCGTCGTAGCCCTGGACATACATATCGTTGGGCACAGCCATGACGCTGTTGTAGTCCAGGTGCTTCACATAGTGGAAGCCGTGCTCCCAGCTCTCCTGGATCCGACCGTCGAACCGGATCTCCTGGGCCTGGTCGGGATGCTCCTTCAGCCATACCCGGCCGCCGGGCAGCCAGTTGTCGGCGGTTTCCTGCTGCCAGCCGTCCACGATCTTCTGCTTGAAAATGCCGTACTCGTACAGGATGGAATAGCCGCTGCCGGCGATGCAGTCGGTGGCCATGCCGTCCAGATAGCAGGCAGCCAGACGGCCCAGACCGCCGTTGCCCAGGCCGGCATCCGGCTCTTCCTCATAGACATTTTCCAGGTTCACGTCTGCATCCTTCAGCACCTCGGCGGCCACCTGGTCCAGCCCCAGGTTGAACAGGCTGGTCTTCAGGCTGCGGCCCATGAGGAACTCCATGCAGAGGTAATACACCTGCTTGTTCCCGTGGCCCAGGGCCTTGGACAGGAACTTTTTATGCTGATCGCTCATGAGCTTCCGGGAAATAAGGGCCAGCGCCCGGTAGAGCTGCTGGTGGGAGGCCATATCCAGGCTTACGCCGCTGTCGCTCTGGAGCCGGGAAACCAACAGCTCCTTGAATTCCTTCTTGGAAAGATTCATAACGGTATACACTCCTCAAAACGTGATGGTGGGGGCAGAAGGGCCCGGGACAGGCCGCAAACGGCCCCCGCAAGTAACCATATTATACTTGATTTCTCCCCGCCTGGCAAGGAAAAAACGCCCATTTTATGGCAGGGAGAGAAATTTTCTTGTGCGGGGCTTTTCCTGACGGGGGTTTTATTATATAATAAAAGGGCCGAAAGCTGCAATTTCCCCTCCTTTTTCTGCCCGAAGGGAGTAGTTTTTATAGAAAGAAGGTGCCCCCTTGACCCCCAACCATATCAAACTGAACATCTGCGGCACGGACTATTACCTTACCAGCCCCAAGCCGGAGGAGTATTTCCGGGGGTTGGCCCAGCGGATGGAGCGGGACATCAACGAGTATACCTCCCCCCGGTACGGGCTCTCCCTCAGCCGGGCCACTGTCCTCACCGCCTTGAGCTACCTGGACGAGCTGGAAAAGGCGGAGAGCACGGTGGAGAATATGCGCCGCCAGCTGAAGGATTACCTGGAGGACGCCGCCCGGGCCAAGCTGAACCTGCGGGAGGCGGGGGAGGAGCTGGCCCGCCTGAAGAAGGAAAACGAGGAGCTGGGCCGGAAGCTGAACCTGGCCCTCCAGCGTCTGGAGAAGAGCAAACCATGAGAAAAAACATTGAGATCCTGGCCCCGGTGGGGAATGAGGAAATGCTGAGCGCCGCTGTTTACAGCGGCGCTGACGCTGTCTATCTGGGGTTTACCCGGTTCAACGCCCGGCGGAGCGCCGGGAATTTCACCCCGGAAGGGCTGGCGGCAGCGGTACAGTTCTGCCATGCCCGGGGGGTGCGGGTCCATGTGACCCTGAACACCACCCTCTATGCCGGGGAGCTGGAGGAGATGGCGGTGTGTATCCGGGAGGTGGCCGCCGCCGGGGCGGACGCCGTCATCCTCCAGGACCTGGCCACCGCCGCCCTGGCCCGGGAGATCGCCCCCGGCCTGGCCCGCCACGCCAGCACCCAGATGACGGTCCATACCCTGTCGGGGGCGCTCCAGGCGGCGGAGATGGGGTTTACCCGGGTGATTCTGGCCCGGGAGCTGACCCTGGCGGAGATTGAGCATATCACCAAACACTGCGGCATCGAGACCGAGGTCTTTGTCCACGGGGCCCTCTGCATGAGCGTCAGCGGCCAGTGCACTATGAGCGCCTTCCTGGGAGGCCGCAGCGGGAACCGGGGCAGCTGCGCCGGGCCCTGCCGCCTCCCCTTTGACGCCCGGAACCTCCCGGCAGGGAGGCCGGGACAGGAGCATCATCTCAGCCTGAAGGACCAGTCCCTCATAGAATACCTTCCCCGTTTCCAGGAAATGGGGGTGGCCAGCGCAAAGATCGAGGGGCGGCTCCGTCCCCCGGAGTATGTGGCGGCGGCGGTGAACGCCTGCCTTCTGGCCCGGGAGGGAAAGCCCTACGACAAGACCCTCCTGGAATCCGCCTTTTCCCGGTCCGGCTTCACCCAGGGCTACCTGGAGGGAAAGATCGACCGGACCATGTTCGGCACCCGCACCCAGGAGGACACCGCCCGGACCAGGGAGGTCCTCCCCGGCCTGCGGGAGCTTTACCGGCGGGAACGGCCCCGGGTGCCGGTCCGCTTCACCGTGGAGCTGGACCCGGAGGGGGTGAAGGTCACTGCCCGGGATGAGGAGGGAAACCATGCCTCTGCCTACTCACAGGCCGCCCCCCAGCCCGCCCAGAAGGACCAGACTCCCGCCATTGAAAAGGCCCTCTCCAAAACGGGAGGCACCCCCTTCCTCTTCGGGGGGATGGAACTG
>CALXEN010000102.1 GCA_944387325.1 uncultured Clostridia bacterium
GGTATTCTTGTCCTGGGCATGGACCAGGGCCTCCCGGATCATGGGGAGGGAGAAATGCCAGTCCTCAAACCAGCCATAGATGGACCGCTTCTGGGCCAAAGTCAGGTCCTCCGGCTTCAGGCCGAAGAGAGGGGCCACCGCCGCCTCCTCCTTCTTCCGCTTTTCCAGCAGGGCCAGGTACCGCTCGGCCTGTTCCCCGGTCTCCACTCCGGCGTCCCGCCACCGGGCCAGTTCCCCGGCCAGGCGGCCCACCGTCCGTTTTCCCTCCTGGGCCAGATAAGCGCAGCAGATGAGAATCATGTCCGCAGGATATTCCTCCTGAAGATATAGCCCCGCCAGCTTTTCCATCTCTCCGTGGCTGAGGACCTTTCCGAAGTGGACCTGGACCTCCTCCATGACGGCGGCCAGCATGGGATCCCGCAGGGATTCCAGATTGATGCGGCGGGTATCCAGAGCCTGGGGCTGCTGCTCCAGAGGCTGGGCGCTTTTAGGTTCCAGCAGGCCGGCCCCTGCCCAGAACTGGAGGATGTTCTCCGCCGCCCGGACGCTTTTCAGCCGCAGTTCCCGGGCCATCTGCCGGGGATCAGCGCTTCCCCCTGCAATAAGGTAAAGGGCTGCCCGGAGGGTGTCCCCATCCGCCCGCTGAAGCTGATTGAACACCAGCTGTGGCACCGGGCAGCTGTCCCCCTGGATGGATTTCAGGATATATTCCACAGGACTCTCCTCCTTTCCCTTTGTTGAACCCTTTAAGTATAGCACAAACTGGTAAGGAGTGGTAGCATTTTTCCCCAAAACTTCCTCTTGACAACCCTTCCGATTTTTGGTAAACTGGTACTGTTCTCAAGAGATGCGGATATAGTTCATCGGTAGAATGTCAGCTTCCCAAGCTGAATAGGTGGGTTCGACTCCCATTATCCGCTCCAAAATGCCGAAGTGCAGCCCAGGCCGCACTTCGGTTTTTTAATAGGAAATTTTCTCCCAAAGGAGATTGGGTTATGAAAAGCAGGGACGAACTTTATCGCCTGGCCCGGGAATGGGCCTCGGACAACCGGCAGCGGGCCGTTATGGAGGCCAAGCGGGAGAATCAGGTCATCTACCAGGCGCTCCCCCAGCTGGTTCAGCTGGAGGACGCCGCCCGCCGTCAGGGCAGTCAGGCCATGCTGGCCGCCCTGGAGGGGGACACGGCCGGGCGCACTGCCGCTTTGGAAGAGGTGGCCAAAATTGCCGACCGGAAGAAAGCGGTCCTCACCGGGGCCGGATACGCCGAAAACGCCCTGGAGCCCCGGTACACCTGCCCCATTTGCAAGGACACGGGGAAAGCCCAGGGGGTGACCTGTGCGTGTATACACCGCCGGGTGCGGACCCTCCGCCGCCAGGAGATCAACCAGAGCTCTCCCCTCCAACTTTCCGACTTCTCCACCTTTTCCCTGGAAAAGTATCCCAACGCAGTGGACCCGCAGCTGGGGGGAAACCTGCGGGAGTATATGGGGAAGATGCTGGCCTTCGCCCAGCATTATGCCCAGGAGTTCAGCCCGGAAAGCCGGAATCTGCTTATGATGGGCTCCGCCGGACTGGGAAAGACCCGGCTGGCGCTGAGCATTGCGGATAAGGTGCTGAACCTGGGGTATGACGTAATCTACACCAGCGCTGCGGACCTTATGTCCCAGCTGGACCGGGAGCATTTCCAGGAAAGCGAGTCCCCCTGGATGGACACAGTGAAGGAGGCGGATCTGTTGATCCTGGACGATCTGGGCACCGAATTCCTCAACAGCTACACCACCAGCGCCCTGTATGAGCTGGTGAACCACCGGATGCTCACCCACCGGGCCACCATCTACACCACCAACATCACCGACCCCGGGGTGATCCAGAGCCGGTACACCGAAAAGATCGCCAGCCGGATTTTGGGGAACTGCAAGGTCCTTCGGTTTTTTGGGCAGGATCTCCGGGTCCAGCAGAGCCTGAAAAAGGGCTGATGGATCCTTTTTATAAAATGATAAACAACGCTTCAGAGGAGTCTCTCCCTCTGGAGCGCTGTTATTTTAAAACAAAAACCGGGCGGAGAGGTCTCCGCCCGGAAGGAATGTAACCTTATTCCTGATTATTCAGCAGCAGCCAGAGTGAACTCGGGCACTTCGGCAGCAGTGGTGGGAACCACGATGGAGCCATCCAGGATGCCAGCCTTGGCCTCCTCAACAGCAGCGATCATCTCCTCGGTCAGGAGGTCCTGAGTGGGAGCAATGTCCACACCGCCATTGGTCATGTCGTACAGGTGGGTACCAGCAGTGAAGGTGCCATCCTTAACAGCCTTAGAAATGTCCTGAACAGCGTTGTCCACACGCTTCATAGCGGAGGTCAGCACATACTCGGGAGCCAGGGGGCTCTGGTCGGTATCAACACCGATGGCGTAAACGCCGTTGGCAGCGCAGGCCTCGATGACGCCGTTGCCGGTACCGCCAGCAGCGTGGAAGATAACGTCGGCGCCGTTGGTGATCATGTTGGTGGCAGCAGTGGAACCGCCGGGAGCGTCAGCAAAGCTGTTGACGTTGTACTGCAGAACGGTAGCTTCGGGGTTCACGGACAGAACGCCGGAAATGAAGCCGACGCCGAACTGGTTCATGGAGTCAGAAACCTGGCCCTGCACATAGCCAACGGTGTTGGACTCGGTGGCCAGACCGGCTACAACGCCTACCAGGTAGGAGGACTGCTCCTGAGCGAACATCAGGCAAGCAACGTTGGGCAGGTCGGCACAGCTGTTATCGTCGATGATGGCGAACATCTGGTCGGGGTTGGCCTCGGCAGCCTCACGGGTAGCATTGGCCAGCATATAGCCTACGCAGATGATCAGGTCATAGTCCTCGTCGATGAAGGACTCAATGTTGGAAGCGTAGTCAGCGTCGGTCTTGGACTCCAGGTAGCTCACCTCGAAGGTGGGATCCTCGGCAGCCAGGGCCTGCAGGCCTTCCCAGGAAGTCTGGTTGAAGGACTGGTCGTTTACGCCGCCCACGTCGGTAACCATGCCGACCTTAATGGTCTCGGCCACAGCATCATCACCGGCTGCGGTGTCTTCAGTAGTGGCGTCGCCGGTAGCAGCGTCGCCGGTGGTGGCATCATCGGAGGTGCCGCAAGCCACCAGGCTCAGGCACATGACAAGAGCCAGCAGAAGAGCAATCAGCTTTTTCATGTTTCTTTATCTCCTTATGTATTTGTTTGCCGGGAGCTGGACGCCCCCAGACCTGATATCAGTGTACCAGACCCGACGACATTTTTCAACCCGAAAGCCTTTACCGTCATATTACAATTTGATGAAGAAGAGTTTACTTTTGGGGCCGGAAAGTGCTTTTTCCCTTTATTGCCGGGCTTTTTCCAAAGAAATGACCTTCGGCCGGAAGCCGAAGGTCACGCTGAAAAGTAATACTATTTCGTCTTGACAAAGGGCTTGCCGTTGGCCGCCGGCACATGGGATTTGCCCACAAAGAGGATAAGCACGATGACCGTGACCACGTAGGGGATCATGGACAGCAGCTGCACCGATATGTTCAGGCTGCTGGAGCCGATGACCACCCGCAGGCCGGAGCAGAGCCCGAAGAGAAGGCAGCCGATCATGGCTCCCTGAGGCCGGAACTTGCCGAATATGACGGCGGCAATGGCGATGAAGCCCTGGCCCACAATGGAGGTGGGACGGAACTGGTTGCTGGTGGCCATGGTCATGCAGGCCCCGCCCAGCCCGGCCAGGAAGCCGCTGAGGCAGACACAGATCATCCGGGTCCGGTGTACGTTGATGCCCAGACTCTGGCAGGCCAGGGGATGCTCCCCGCAGGCCCGCATCCGAAGACCGAACCGGGTCTTGTAGAAGACGAACCAGACCACCACCAGCACCACGAACACCAGGTAGGTGGAAGCATAGGTGGAGAAAACATTCTTCATGAAGTTGGACCAGGGGGTACCGGAGCTGAAGACCCCTGCAAAGAGGGTGGGGATCTTGCTGGAGGGATCCAGGGGCACCGTATCCGAGGAATTGAAGATAGCCTTGGCGGTGACAATGGCCACACCAGGGGCCAGGAAGTTGATGGCGGTACCGGAAATGGTCTGGTCCGCCCCAAACTGGATGGTTGCGATCCCATGGAGCAATGCAAAGGCCATTCCGGCCAAGCCGGCGCAGACAAAGCCCAACCAGGGGTTGCCGGTAAAATAAGCTACGGTGGCGCCGGTGAAGGCCCCTACCGTCATCATACCCTCGATGCCGATGTTCACCACACCGGACACTTCCGAGAAGCAGCTGCCCATGGCCGCATACAGCAGAGGAGCAGTATAGAGGAGCGTGGCATAGATCAGGATTCCCAGATTATTGATAAAGTTATCCATTTACTTGTCCCCTCCTTTTTTCTTTTTCCGCAGCCGGAAGTTGAAAATATGGCTGATGGCAATGAGGAAAATCACGGTGCCCATAATGACGTTGACCACTTCGGAGGGAGCACCGATGATGTTCAGACGGCTTCCGCCATACTTGATGGCCCCATAGAAAAGACCGCCCACAAAGACACCCAGAGGATTGCTGGCCCCGATAAGGGCGGCAATGATGCCCTGGAAGCCGTAGGATTCCTGGGCCGTAAAGATGGCGATCCGCTGGCCGATGCCCAACAGGTTGGTGGCGCCGGCAATGCCGCCCATAGCTCCGGAGATAGCCAGGGCGATGAGGACCGAACGGTTGGCATTGATGCCGCCGTACTCCGCCGCATCCCGGTTGAAGCCTACCGCTTTCAGGCTGTATCCCAGGGAGGTTTTTTCAATGATGATATACACCACCACCGCCAGGATGGCTGCGATCAGAATTCCCCAGCTGGCACTGTTGCAGAGCCCCAGGCTGTCGATCCAGCTCTTGGGCAGCAGGATCATGGCGGCCTCCTGCACGTTCTTGGTTGCCTCGGCGTTCCCTTCATTCTTGATGATGGGCAGGTCGGCAATGTAGTTGGAAAGGTAGAAAGCGATCCAGTTGAACATGATCATGGACAGCACTTCATTGATTCCCCACTTCACCTTGAGGAATCCCACAATGATCCCCCACAGGGCACCCGCTGCCGCAGCCGCCGCAATGCAGAGGATGGGCAGGACAATGGGAGGTGCAGGCACCAGGATCCCCACCACACAGGCGGCCATACTGCCCACCACGAACTGGCCTTCCGCACCAATGTTGAAAACGCCGGTACGGAAAGAGAAGGCCACCGACAGGCCCAGAATGATCAGGGGCGTGGCGTAGACCACGCAGTAGGAAAGGCTCTTGGGGTTGGAGAAGATGCTGCTGAACAGCTTGGCGTAGGCTTCCGCCGGGCTTATGTTCACGATCAGCAGGAAGATTGCCCCCACCGCAAATCCAATGAGGATAGATATAATGGTGCGGAAAAAGGCGCTTTGCAGGATTTTTTCCAGTTTGCTCATTGCACTTTCCCTCCTGCCATCATCATGCCCAGGGTTTCCTCGTTGGCCTGGTCTCCGGTCATGCTGCCGCTGATCTTTCCGTCGAAAATAACGTCGATCCGGTCCGAAAGGGACATGATCTCGTCCAGCTCAAAGCTGACCAGCAGCACGGCTTTTCCTTTGTTTCTCTGTTCGATAATATATTTGTGAACATACTCAATGGCACCCACATCCAGACCCCGGGTGGGGTTGACGGCGATGAGCAGATCTTTGTCGTTGTTCACTTCCCGGGCGATGATCACCTTCTGCTGGTTGCCGCCGGAAAGGGTCCGGGCGGGCTTGCGGACGGCATCCCGGGGACGGATGTCATATTTTTCCATGGCATCCTGGGTATACTGGCCGATGGCCTTCTGATCCAGGATCCCCTTCTTGGAGAAGGGCTCCTGCCCGTAGTTCTGAAGGATCATGTTCTCGGCCACCGAGAAGTCCAGCACCAGGCCGTGGCGCTGCCGGTCGGCGGGGATGCTGGAAACTCCATGCTCAAATCCGAACCGGGGCGGTTTGTTCACCACGTCGGTGCCGTTTACCAGGACCTGGCCGCCGGTAGCCTTCCGCAGACCGGTGATAATCTCTACCATCTCAGTCTGGCCGTTGCCGTCGATTCCGGCGATGCCCAGGATCTCCCCCTTGTGGACCTGAATGGAAAGGCCTTTCAGGATCTCCACGCCACGGTAGTCCACCCCGTGGAGGTCCTTCACATCCAGCACCAGATCCCCTGCCTTCATGGGGGGCTTTTCCACCGAGAAGGTCACCTTCCGTCCTACCATCAGGCTGGCCAGGTCATTCTCGGTCACATCGGCCACCTTGACGGTGTCGATGTACTTGCCCAGCCGGATGATGGTGCAGTAGTCGGCGGAGGCCTTGATCTCCTTCAGCTTGTGGGTGATCAGGATGATGGATTTTCCATCGGCGGTAAGACTGTGCATAATATGGATCAGCTCGGTGATCTCCTGGGGAGTCAGGCTGGCGGTGGGCTCGTCCAGGATCAGGGTCTCGGCTCCCCGGTAGAGCGCCTTCCGGATCTCCACACGCTGCTGCATCCCCACGCTGATGTCCTCGATCTTGGCATCCGGGTCAATGGAGAGGCCGTACCTTTCACTGATCTCCTTCACATCCTGCCGGGCCTTGGCCATATCCAGCTTGATGCCCTTTACGGGCTCCATGCCCAGCACGATGTTTTCGGTGACGGTGAAGGGGGGTACCAGCATAAAGTGCTGGTGGACCATTCCGATCCCCTCCCGGATGGCTTTCTGGGGGTTATCCAGCACCACGGGTTTTCCGTGTACCAGGATCTGCCCGCTGGTGGGCGGGAACATCCCGTACAGCTGGTTCATCAGGGTGCTTTTTCCTGCGCCGTTTTCGCCCAGGATCGCATGGATCTCGCCCTTGTGTACCGTAAGATTGATGCCGTCGTTGGCCACAAAATCTCCGAACTTTTTGACGATATCCCGCATCTCAACCACCTTGACGTTCAGGTCGATATGCTCTGTTGCCAAAGAGATCCCTCCTCTTGATTTCTATTTGGGGGCGCCGGATTACAGGTACTTGAAGAACTCGTCCACCAGGTCCACATAATCCCCGCAGATGACGCAGTGATGGTTGCCGATGGACCGGGTAGTGAAGTAATCCAGCCCGTCCATCTTGATCCGGATCTGGGTGCGGCAGAGGGTTGCCTCATCCAGATTTTCCACCAACTGGCCCTTGCTGGCAAAGTACCGGTCCAGCAGGCCGCTGCACTTGAAGACGGTCACGTCCCCGGTGGGGATGACCCCCCGGAAAGCCACGCCCAGCCCGGACTCGTAATGGGTCATGAGCTTGAAGCTGGTGGGCATATTCAGAGGCAGGGTGCAGTGGGCCAGAACGATCTCCCCCTTCCGGCTCTCGATCCGGCTGGGGTTGCACATAAAGACGGGCTGACCGGTGAGCTCACCCAGCACGGCCATGGAGATGAGGGCGGGGGTGTCCCCCTCGCAGCCCGCATAGATCCCCTCGGCGTTGAGGATGGCCAGCGCCACGCAGCCGGTGTTCTTCACCGGCTGGAGCAGGTCGAAGCAGCGGACGGTGATGCCGTCCAGCTGGTACTTCTGGCAGATCCGCTTCATACCGCCGTAAATATCCAGGGCCAGATCCACATCCTTCTTGCTGAAAGCGGCCTCCAGCACCATCTGGGTGTACTGGTTGGGTTCATAGGTATGCTTTTCGATCTCCTCCATCAGCTCCAGCATGGGGATGTCCAGGATCTGGATGCCGTTGGTCAGCTCGCTCTGGACCGCATCCACATCGCTGGAGATGAGCCAGTCGCTGGGACGGCCCAGCCGGCCCAACCGGAGATGCTTCACCTTCTGCTTGGCGGCAAAGACCCGGCTCAGGGTCTGAATCCGCTGAGCCATGTCCTCCATGCTGCCGTGGATGATCTCGGCGGGGATATCCCGCTGGCGCAGGTAGGAGAGGATCTCCATGGACGCAGCCAGGGAGTTATTGTTTCCGCAGGTGAGGAGAATAATGGGCTGGGGCATCTGGGTGCAGCGGATCTTGAACTCGTTCTCGCATCCGCCGCCTCCTACGAACACCATATTGAATCCGTCGGGCTGAAGGTCCTCCAGCTCTCCCACCTTCAGTTCCACACCTGCCTGGGCAGACAGCTCCTTGAGCAGACCCATGTTGGCCTGACGGATCTCTTCACTGTTCAGATTGGGGCTCTGAATATAATAGATATTCGCACTCATAGTATGGTTACCTCTCTTTATTATTTTCAGCTGTTCCGTGGATAATCCCCACTTCTTATAATACTGAGTTCAGTATACCATGGTTTTTTGACCTTTTCAATGAAAAAGAGACAACTTCCTCCCTATTCCCGTACAAACTGGACAAAAACCTTTTTCCCAGGTCTTGGGGATTTCAAAAATATTGCTGATCCATTTCATCTCTTTTTCTTCGTTTCCCTCTTTATCTTCGTCAAATAACGGGTGCTTTTTACCCTGGGGTATGGTATACTAATGTTAAAACAACGGCAGGTTTGGCCGGTCGCTTCCCGTCCCCCATCGGGGGCCGCCGGAAGAAGGGCCAGCCCCCTGATTTCAGAATAACGGAAAAAAGAGACGGCGGGGTCCCTCACCCCCTGCCGTCCCGATTCTCTTTGGGAGGAAAAAGGATGGAGAACAATCAGCAGCCCCGGCCCAGAAAGCCCTATATCACCCCCCGGCTGAAGGCTCTGGCCGCTCAGTTGCCCGACTATCCCATGGTGGTCCTGTGGGCCCCCGCCGGATGCGGGAAGACGGTGGCCGCCGGTTACCTGGCCCGGCATTTCAAGGGACAGGCGTTCCGGATGAATGTGGATACATACAACCCGGACACCCTCTGGAAGCATTTCTGCGCCCTGCTGGCCCCGGGCACCGACCCGGAGGCGCCCCTGCCCCTGCTGGCGGGAACCATCTGCCGGAAGGGCCCGGTGCTGGTCCTCCTGGACGATTACCAGAAAGCCCAGTCCCCCCAGCTGAGCCAGCGGCTCCTGGACCTGGCGCTGGCCCTTCCCGAGCGGCTGAAGATCATGGTCTGCTCCCGTTGGCGGGTCATGGCCCCGGACAGCGAGCCGGTCTGCAAGGGGCAGGTGCTTCTCATCCAGGACCGGGACCTGCTGCTGGAGGAGAAGGAGATCCTTCCTTTCTGCCGCAGCTGCCAGGTCCGGATCACTACCCCTGAAGCTCATACCCTCTACGCCGCCACACGGGGCTGGATGATGGCCCTTTTCCTTATGCTCAGCGACTATGTGCGGACAGGGAAGATACGGCTGAATGCCGCCCTGCCCCGGTTTCTCATGACCCAGGTGGACCAGCTGGAGGCCCCTCTGGGGCAGCTGGTCCGGCTTCTGGCCCCCTGCGGAAACGGCTTTACCCTGGAGCAGGCCCGGTTCCTCTGGCAGGAAGGGGACGCTGCACCCCTGCTGGAAAAGCTGCTGGACCAGGGGTTCTTTCTCCAATATGATCTGGACCAGGGGGAATACCGGTTCTATCCCCTTCTCACCGCCACCCTCACCGCCCGGCTGAAGGACCGGGCCGACCGGGGAGAGATCTATCTCCGTCACGGCCGCTGGCATGAGAGCCAGGGGCAGGCCGCCCAGGCTCTGGCCTGCTTTGCCCAGGGCGGGCAGTCTCAGGCCCTGCTTCAGGGAACGGACTGTCTGACCCGGGAACAGGCCGCCGGGCTGGATCCCCGGGATGCCCGCCGATGGCTGACCTGCTGCCAGCCTCGGGAGCTGCGGGAGCATCCCGCCGCCCTGTTGCATTTTCTCTGGCTCTTCTCCGCCTACGGTGCGGACGGACCTGCCGCCCAATGCCGTCAGCTGTACCAGGAGGCCCGCCAGCAGCTGTCCGACCCGGAGCTGGCCGCCGGGCTGGACGCCACCTTTGCCCTTCTGGAGGGCTGTCTTTCCTGTCAACCCTCCCTCCTCTTTTCCCAGCTGGACCGGGTGGCCACCTCCCTGCCGGGAGGCAGTTCCGTGCCTTTGGAATACGGGGGCGGCCTTTACGGTTCCCCCAGCCTGCTGGGGGTCTGGGCCAAGGGGGAGACCCTGACCCGGACGGCGGAGCTGTTCCGGGAGGGAGAGTCCCGCCGCCCCGGCGCCCCCCTTCCTCTCACCGGCCTGGGTGACCTGGCCCAGGGAGAGCTTTGCTATCTTACCGGCCAGCTGGAGGAGGCCGCCGTCCTGTCCCACCGCTGCCGCCGTCAGGCCCGGAGCGCCGGGCTGCCCCATCTCCTGCTGGGGGCCGCCGCCCTGGAGGGACGGATCCTCTTTGCCAACGGGAGGCTGGAAAAGCTCCAGGCCCTCCTTACCCCCCTCCGCTCCCAGCTGGAGGAGCTTCAGGGAAGCCGGGGTCCCTGTCTTCTGGGTCTGGAGCTGCTGGAAGGGTGGTTCTGGGCCACCGGCCCTTACCCCGGCCAGCCCGCCTCCTGGCTGCGGGAGGGGGACTGGGAGCGAGTCTGTCTGCCCGCTCCCCTCCTTCCCCTGGCCCGGGCCTGCCAGGGGCTGATCCTTTGCCGGATGGGAAAACACACCCAGGTCATGAGCCTGGAGCGGGAACTCACCGCCTCCGGCCACCCCCTGCCTGCACGGGTCTACGGCACCCTGGCCCTGGCCTCTGCCAGCCAAGGGCTGAATCATCCCCGCCGGGCAGAATATTACATCCAGGAAGCCATCCGGCTGGCCCGGCCCGACGGGATGGTCATGCCTTTTGTGGAGCTGTACGGGCAGCTGGAGGGAATTTTGGCCCGGCTTCAGCCCGACTGGGAGCCCTGCCGGGAGCAGATCCCCCAGCTGGGGGACCAGTTCGGTTCCACCATGGAACTGCCGGTCCGGCTGGCCAGCCAGAACGCCGCCGGGCTCACCCCCCGGGAGGTGGAGATCGCCTCCCTGGCTGCCCAGGGAATGTACAACCGGGAGATCAGCCAGAAACTGGAGATCAGCGAAAACACCATCAAAAGCACCCTGAAAAACATCTTTTCCAAGCTGGATGTCCACTCCCGCCGGGAGCTGCCCCAGGCCCTGGAGCAGCTCCTCCACAGCTGAATATTCCTCTTCCCAGGAGCCATTTCTCACGAAATGGCTCCTTTCTTCATGATTTGTTTACAATTATTTCCATCTTTTGAGGCTTCTGGCCGATTGATTTTTCTTTTACTTCCTATATAATATATAAAGGTGAATTTGTCGTTTTTTGGCAATCGCCTTGCTATATATGGAGGAAATACAATTATGATGAAAGTAGGTCTGGACATCGGTTCTACCACCATCAAGTGTGTGGTACTGGACGAGAAGGACCAGTTGGTACATTCCAGTTATCAGCGGCATTACAGCCACATTTTAGAGAGCGCCCAGGAGCTTCTGCGGACCCTGGCAAAAGAGAAGGTGCCCGGCGGCAAGGCCTCCCTGGCTATTTCCGGCAGTGCCGGAATGGGGCTGGCCAACAGCTGCCAGGTGCCTTTTGTGCAGAAGGTGTTCGCCACACGGGTGGCGGTGAACCGGCTGGAGCCGGACACTGACTGTGTCATTGAGCTGGGGGGCGAGGACGCCAAGATCCTCTTCCTCACCAACGGCACCGAGGTGCGGATGAACGGCAGCTGTGCCGGAGGCACCGGGGCCTTTATCGACCAGATGGCCACCCTTCTGAAAATGGAGGCCGACGAGATGAACCAGGCGGCCGCCAAGGCCACCAAAACCTATACCATTGCCAGCCGGTGCGGGGTCTTTGCCAAGAGCGACATCCAGCCCCTCATCAACCAGGGGGCTCTGGCCAGCGACATTGCCGCCAGCATCTACAAGGCGGTGGTGAACCAGACCATCGCCGGTCTGGCCCAGGGCCGCCCCATCAAGGGGAAGGTCCTTTATCTGGGCGGGCCCCTCACCTTCAGCAGCGTGCTCCGCCAGAGCTTTGACCAGGCCCTTCACCTGGAGGGCCGCTGCCCGGAAAACAGCCTTCTCTTCGTGGCCATGGGGGCAGCCTTTTACAGCGACCAGGAGGAGGACCTGGAGGATGTAGCCCGGCGGCTGGAGCAGTATCGTGCCACCGCCACCTATGCCAGCCAGCCTCCCCTCTTTGCCAGCAAGGAGGAGTACGAGGAGTTCCACGCCCGGCATCTCAAGGCCAGCGTCCCCTGCGTTCCTTTCTCCGCCGACTGCGGCCCTGTCCACATCGGCATCGACAGCGGCAGCACCACCCTGAAGGTGGTTTGCATCGACCAGGACCAGAACATCCTCTTCACCAGTTACCAGCCCAACCTGGGCAGTCCCATCAAGCTGCTGCGGGAGGTGCTGATCCAGATCCTGGAGAACCATCCCGGGATCCAGATCGCCAGCGTCACCACCACCGGCTACGGGGAGGAGCTGGCCAAGAACGCCTTCCACTGCGATTACAGTCTGGTGGAGACGGTGGCCCACTTTACCGCCGCCCGGCATTTTATGCCCCAGGTGGATTTTATCATCGACATCGGCGGCCAGGACATGAAGTGCTTCAAGATCGAGGACGGAGCCATCAGCAACATCTTCCTCAATGAGGCCTGCTCCTCCGGCTGCGGCAGCTTTCTCCAGACCTTCGCCCAGGCCCTGGGCTATGACGTGAAGGAGTTTGCCTCCCTGGGTCTCTTTGCAGACAGCCCCGTGGACCTGGGCAGCCGCTGCACCGTCTTTATGAACAGCAGCGTGAAGCAGGCCCAGAAGGACGGTGCTTCCATCGAGAACATCTCCGCCGGCCTCTCCAT
The DNA here is from genome assembly GCA_944387325.1 of uncultured Clostridia bacterium. GTDB lineage: Bacteria > Bacillota > Clostridia > Oscillospirales > Ruminococcaceae > CALXEN01. Next base: position 12,724 of record CALXEN010000102.1, read on the forward strand.
CAGCGTGGTGAAGAATGCCCTTTACAAGGTCATCCGGGCCTCCAGCCCCGAGGAGCTGGGCCGGAACATTGTGGTGCAGGGTGGCACCTTCTACAACGAGGCGGTCCTCCGGGCCTTTGAAAAGGAGATGGGGGTGGAGGTCATCCGCCCCGACATTGCCGGCCTGATGGGGGCCTACGGCGCCGCCCTTTATGGCCGGAAGAAGGCCGCCCCCGGCCAGGTGAGCAGTATGCTGAACCTGGAACAGCTGAAGAGCTTTACCCAGAAGGTGGCCAACGTCCAGTGCCAGAGCTGCGGCAACCACTGCCAGCGGACCAGCACCACCTTCTCCGACGGCAGCCGGTTCTTCAGCGGCAACCGGTGCGACCGGCCCGTCACCGGCAAGGCAGAGGATGACACCCTCAACCTCTACCAGTACAAGCGGGATCTTTTGGCCGGCTACAAGCCGGTGCCCGGCAAGCGGGGAAGCATCGGCATCCCCCTCTGCCTGAATATGTATGAACTGCTCCCCTTCTGGCATACCCTCTTTACCAGACTGGGCTTTGCGGTCCATACCAGTCCCTTCAGCACCCGGGGCCTTTACCTGGCAGGGCAGGCCACCATCCCCAGCGATACCGCCTGCTTCCCGGCCAAGCTGGCCCACGGACATATCAACGCCCTGGCCCAGATGAGGCTGGACGCTATCTTCTACCCTTGCCTCTCCTACAACCTGGACGAAGGTCTGGGGGACAACCACTACAACTGCCCGGTGGTGGCCTACTATCCCGAAGTCATTGCCGGAAACTGCCCGGAGCTGTCCGGCACCAAGTTCATCTACGATTATCTGGGCATCCACCGGCCCAAGGACTTTGTGAAGACCCTGACCCGGGTACTCCAGCGGGAATTCCCGGACAAGGGCATTTCCCAGAAGGAGGTCCAGGCTGCCGCCGATGCCGCCTACGCTGAGTACCAGCATCACATGGACCAGATCCGGGCCCGGGGCCGGGAGATCATTGACCAGGCCCGGAAGGAAGGAAAGCGGATCATTGTGCTGGCCGGACGGCCCTACCATGTGGATCCGGAGGTGAACCACGGCATTGACGGGCTCATCCTCCGCCACGGGGCTGCCGTGGTCACCGAGGACAGCGTCAGCTGTATGGTGGAGAAGTTCCCCACCACCGTCCTGAACCAGTGGACCTACCACAGCCGGCTTTACGCCGCCGCCAAATACTGCACCACCCAGCCGGACATGGATCTGGTCCAGCTGGTGAGCTTCGGCTGCGGGGTGGACGCCATCACCACCGACGAGACCCGGGCGATCCTCCAGGCGGGAGGCAAGCTCTACACCCAGCTGAAGATCGACGAGATCAGCAACCTGGGAGCCGTGAACATCCGGCTCCGGAGCCTGTTTGCCGCCCTGGATGAGCGTGCGGGCCAAGAGTGAGGCGCTTTGCTATGGAAATGAAATATCCCAAGTTTACCCAAGAAATGAAAAAGACCCACACCATCCTCATCCCCAACATGGCCGTGACCCAGTTCCGGCTCATCCAGTACGCTCTGGAATGGGCGGGGTACAAGGTGGAGGTGCTGGGGAACTGCGGCAGCCAGGTGGCCCAGATGGGGCTGAAATATGTCCACAACGACACCTGCTACCCTGCCCTGTTGGTCATCGGCCAGTTCCTGGACGCCCTGAACAGCGGCAAGTATGACCTGGACCACACCGCCCTCCTCATCACCCAGACCGGGGGCGGATGCCGGGCCTCCAACTACATCCATCTGCTCCGGAAGGCCCTGGTGAAGGCCGGTTATCCCCAGATCCCGGTGGCCAGCCTCAACTTCAGCGGCCTGGAGAAGGACAGCGGCTTCCAGCTGACCATGCCCCTCCTCCGCCGGACCCTGGCGGGGATCTTCTATGGGGATCTGCTGGTGGCCCTGCGGAACCAGACCAAACCCTATGAGAACAATCCCGGCCAGACCCAGGCCATGGTGGATAAATGGGTGGAGATCCTGGGGGCCGACCTGAAGGAGCGTGGCCAGTTCTCCGCCAAGGCCATGAAGGCCCGGTTCCCCCAGATTGCCGCCGACTTTGCCTCCATCCCGGTGACCCGGGTGCCCAAGGTGAAGGTGGGGATCGTGGGAGAGATCTATGTAAAATACAGCCCTCTGGGGAACAACGACCTGGAAAAGTTCCTGGAAAGCGAGGACTGCGAGGTGAACCTGCCCGGCCTCATGGGCTTTGTGGAGTACTGTGCCTTCAACATGAGCGAGGATATCCGCCTCTACGGAGGAAATCCTCTGAAAAAATGGGTGCCCGACCTGCTGCTGAAATATCTGGACGGCATCGAAAAGTCCATGGGGGAGGCCATGCGCCGGTACGGCTTCCACGCCCCCGCCCGGTTCAAGGAGCTGACCCAGCTGCCCAAGGGGATCATCGGCATCGGGAACAAGATGGGCGAGGGATGGCTCCTCACCGCCGAGATGATCGAGCTGGTGGAGAGCGGCTATGAGAACAACGTCTGCGCCCCGCCCTTCGGCTGCCTGCCCAACCACATCTGCGGCAAGGGGATGGTGAACAAGATTCGGGCCCTCCACCCCACCGCCAACATTACCCCCATCGACTATGACCCCAGTGCCACCCGGGTAAACCAGGAAAACCGGATCAAGCTGATGCTGGCCGTGGCCCGGGAGCGGCTGACTACCCCGGTCCAGCCCCAGCCGGTGGATTTTATGGAGACTCCCAAGGTGGAGCACTCCTTTGCCAATGCTTTGTAATACCCTTTAAAATGAAATGTGACCGTCCTTTTTGGGACGGCCACGTTTTTTTGTTATTCCCAGTTTTTGCAGACATCCACCCAATCTGTCGTCCGGGCAAAGGTCTCCAGCTCAGGCAGAGTCAGGCGGATGGCGCTGTTGGCGCTGCCGCAGGCGGGGTAGACGGTCTCAAACCGCTTCAGGGAGGCGTCCAGGCAGACCCTCACCCCGGGATTCACCCCGAAGGGACAGACACCTCCTACCCCGTGGCCGATTTTTTCCTCCACCTGGTCCGGGGAGATCATTTTGGCCTTGGCGCCGAAGGTCTCTTTGAACTTATGGTTGTCCACCTTGGCGTCCCCTGCCGCCACAATAAGGAGGCATTCCTCCGGCAGCTGGAAGGAGAGGGTCTTGGCGATCTGCTTTCCCTCGCAGCCGATGGCCTGGGCAGCCAGCTCCACCGTAGCGCTGGACACGGGGAATTCCACCACCCGGTCCTCTGCCCCAAATTCCTTCAGATATTCTTTCACTCGTTCCAATGACATTTTTCTAAATTTCCCCTTTCCCGGTCCCGGGCTATTTTCACTCTCTTCATTTTATGGTATACTGAGTCGAATGTAAAGATATTTTTGGGAAGGAGGGGTGGTCATGGGAACACTGATCCTCCACTGGCAGCCCCTGCCGGAGGGGGCCAGGCTGGTGCGGGCCCAGGGAGACAGTCCTGTGGTCCGGCTGCCCCGACAGGTGGAGGGCCGCCCCATCCTGGAGGCAGGGCCTTACTGCTTCAGCGCCACGCCTCCCCAGCCCCGGGGTCCCGTGAAGGTGACCCCGCTGGGGGAAGAAGGTCCCGTGACCGATTTGGCCGGGAATTATCTCCGGGAGCTGGAACTGCCCGGTTCCCTCCGGCTTCTGGACAACGCCGCCTTCTACAACTGTCGGAAGCTGGAACGGCTCCGGGCAGGCCCCGCCCTGACCCAGACCGGAAGCGATCTGTTCAGCAACTGTTTTTCCCTGACCCTGCTGGAACTGGAGGCTTCCGCAGGGGAGGCCACCGGCCTTCGGAAGCTCCTGGCCGCCCTGCCGGGGGACCTGGAGGTAGTATTCCGGGATGCCCGGCTCTTCTTCCCGGAGTACGACGAGGAGATGGACGAGACTGCCCCCGCCCATATTTTCAGCCGGACCATCTCTGGGGAGGGATACCGGTACCGGCAATGCTTTTCCGGGGACGTGGTGAACCTTGGGGAGTATGACGCCACCTTCCTCCGGGAGAAGGCCGGAGAGGACCTCCGCAGTATGTGCCGGCTGGCCCTGGGCCGGCTGGAATTTCCCTTCGCCCTCTCCCCTGCCGCCCGGCAGACCTATCTGGAGTATCTTTCCGCCAACGGCTCCACCGCTTTGACCTATCTGGTGGAGGCCCGGGACACCCGGGGCATCCAGTTTTTTCTGGGGCTGGGGGTGGCGGACCCCGCCGCCCTGGAGGCCGGGCAGGCCCTGGCCCTGAAAAAGGGGCTGGGGGAAATCTCCGCTCTACTGCTGGACTGGCAGCACCGGCTTTTCGCCCCCCGAAAAAAAACCTACGACTTCGACTTTTAAAACGAAAAAGGAGTGAGCGCCATGGCGCTTTTGACCCAGACCCAATGGGAGGAAGAAAAGGCGGCGCAGGCCCTGGAGCTGTCCCGGGCCCAGCTTTACATCAAGCTGCGTCACCTGGACTGTGCCCTCAGCGGCCTTGCCCCCCGCCCTGCCCAGGGACTGCGGGGGCTGGCGGTGGATGGGATCCATCTGGACTACTCCCCCGCCTGGGTGCTGGAGATGTTCCGGAAAAATCCGGATCACCTCTCCCGCACCTATCTTCATTCTCTCTTCCACTGTCTGCTGCGACATCTCTGGCTCCGGGGTTCCCGGCAAACGGCGCTCTGGAGCCTGGCCTGCGACATTACGGTGGAGCATCTCCTGGACCAGCTCCAGATTTTTCCCCGTCCCATGGCCCTGGTCCGCACCACCCTCTACGAGGAGGTGCTGGATCCCATGCCTCTGGTGGCCCCCGGGCCCATTTACCGGTGGCTGACCACCCAGACCCGGTATCCTCTGGGCCAGCTGGCCCGGGAGTTTTACGGGGACGACCACGGCAGGTGGCCCCAGGACCCGGAGGATCCTCAATCCTCCGCCCTGGCCGCCCGGTGGGAGAATCTCAGCCGCCAGACCCAGACCCGGATGGAAAGCCGGGCCAAGGAGCAGAGCGAGGGAGACGGGGTCCTGGCCGCCCAGCTTTCCGCCGCCAAAAGCCGCCGGAGCTACAAGGAGTTTCTCCGGAAATTTGCGGTCCTCCGGGAGGAGCCCCATCTGGACCCGGACAGCTTTGACCTGAACTTTTACACCTACGGCCTCTCTCTTTACGGGAATATGCCCTTGGTAGAGCCTTTGGAGACCCGGGAGCAGCTGCGGGTGGAAGAGTTTGTGCTGGTGCTGGACACCAGCTACTCCACCAGCGGAGATCTCATCAAGGAATTTCTCCGGCAGACCTTTGCCCTCCTGAAGAGCAGCGAGAGCTTCTCCCGCCGGTGCAATCTCCGGATCCTGCAATGCGATGATACGGTGCGGGCGGACACCCTGGTCACCGACCTGTCCGGTCTGGAAAAGCTCCTGTCCCAGTTTACGGTGCTGGGGGGCGGGGGCACCGATTTCCGTCCCGCCTTTGCCTATGTGGACCGGCTGGTAGAGGAGAAGGCCTTCCGCCATCTCCGGGGGCTCCTTTACCTTACCGACGGTAAGGGGATCTACCCTGCCCGCCGCCCCGCTTACGATGTAGCCTTCCTTTTCCTGAACCGTTTTTACGAAGACCAAGGGCTGCCCCCCTGGGCCATGAAGCTGGTGCTGGACCCCGAGGAGTTCCTTGCCCCGGCCCAGCCCCGGAAAGTCCCGGACTATGACCCTCAAAGCGACCCAGACTATATGCAGGAGGATATCCAGCTATGAATATCAAGCGAGCCAAGGAAGAGATCCGTAACACAGTCCGGGCTTACCTGGAAAAAGACGACAACGGTCAGTACCGGATCCCGCCCCTCCGCCAGCGGCCCATCCTCCTCATGGGCCCTCCCGGCATTGGAAAGACCCAGATCATGGAGCAGATCGCCCGGGAATGTGGCATCGGGCTGGTGGCCTACACCATCACCCACCACACTCGCCAGAGCGCCGTGGGCCTCCCCTTCATCCGGCAGGTGAACTTTGGGGGAAAGGATTACTCGGTGACCGAGTACACCATGAGCGAGATCATCGCCAGCGTCTACCGGAAGATGGAGGAGACCGGCCTGAAAGAGGGAATCCTCTTCATTGACGAGATCAACTGCGTCTCCGAGACTCTGGCCCCCACCATGCTCCAGTTCCTTCAGTACAAGACCTTCGGGAATCAGGCGGTGCCCCAGGGCTGGATCATTGTGGCCGCCGGCAATCCCCCGGAGTACAACAAATCCGTCCGGGAGTTTGACATTGTCACCCTGGATCGGGTGCGGCGGATGGACATTGAACCGGACCTGATGGTCTGGAAGGAGTACGCCCTGGCCCAGCGGCTCCACCCCGCCCTTTTAAGTTATCTGGAGCTGCGTCCCCAGCATTTCTACAAAATCAATGCCGATGTGGACGGTACCCAGTTCGTCACTGCCCGGGGCTGGGAGGATCTCAGCGATCTGCTGGAGGAATACCAGCGGCTGGGTCTGGCGGTGGACGAGGAGGTAGTCTACCAGTATCTCCAGCATCGGGAGATCGCCAAGGATGTAGCCTCCTACCTGGACCTCTACCGGAAATATGCCGATGACTACGGGGTATCCGACATCCTCCAGGGGCTGGTGGACCCCAAGGTCTATCAGCGAGTCTATGCCGCTCCCTTTGACGAGCGGCTGAGCCTGGTGGGGCTGATCCTCAGCGGAGTGAATACCCTTGTGGCCCAGAGCCGGGACACCGAAGCGGTCACCGACCAGTGCTACCAGCAGCTGAAGGAGTTCCGCTCCCGTCTGGAGGATGGGGTCACCCTGGCCCCGGTGGTCTACCAGGAGCTGGTGCAGGAGTACGAGGCCGAGACCCGGCGGCTGGAGAAGGCAGGCCTGGCCCAGCGCCGGGACCTTTCCTGCCGGAAGGAGGCTGCAAGGCTCCTGCGGGGCTGGGCCCCCGAGCCTGCCGCCGAGGGAAACACCGCTTTCCAGCAGGTGCGAAGCCAGTTTAACCACCAGGTCCGCCTGCGGGAGGAGGCCCTGGGCCACGCCTCCGAGGCCCTGGAGAATGCCTTTGATTTTATGGAGGCCGCCTTTGCCAACGGCCAGGAGATGGTGGTCTTTGTCACCGAGCTGACCCTGGGCCCGGACAGCCACGCCTTCATCACCGAAAACGGCTGCGAGCGGTATTTCCAGTACAACAAGACCCTCCTGCTGGACAGCCGCCGGGCCGCTTTGATGGCCGAGCTGGAGCAGGATGATCTCCGCAGCCAGGAAGGCAGCGCCCCCTTCTGATTTTTACCCACAGAACGAAACAGACCCCGGAACGGATAGATCCGTTCCGGGGTCTTGCTTTTATCTTTCAGGCGGGAAATCAGCCGTTCTGCTGCTGGGCCTTCTTGGCAGCCAGCTTGGCCAGAGCGTCCTTCCGGCTCAGGTTGATGCGGCCCTGCTGGTCGATGTCGGTGACCATGACAATGAGCTCGTCGCCCACAGCCACTACGTCCTCCACACGCTCCACCCGCTTGGTGTCCAGCTTGCTGATGTGGACCAGACCTTCCTTGCCGGGAGCGATCTCCACAAAGGCGCCGAAGTTCATGAGGCGGGTGACACGGCCCTTGTAGATGGCGCCCACCTCGGGGTCCTCCACAATGGTCTTGATGGTGAAGATGGCACGGTTGGCGTCGTCGGCATCCACAGCGGAGACGAAGACGTGGCCGTCCTCCTCAATGTCGATCTTGCAGTTGTTGTTGGCGCAGATCTCCTGGATGACCTTGCCGCCCTTCCCAATGACGTCCTTGATCTTGTCCACGGGAATCATCATGCTGAACATCTTGGGAGCGTACTTGCTCAGCTGGGCACGAGGCTCGGCAATGCAGGGCTTGATGATCTCGTCGAGGATGTAGAGACGGCCCTTCCGGCACTTCTCAAAGGCTTCCTCGATAATGTCGTAGGTCAGACCGTCCACCTTGATATCCATCTGGATGGCGGTAATACCCTTCCGGGTGCCGCCTACCTTGAAGTCCATATCGCCGTGGAAGTCTTCCACGCCCTGGATGTCCAGCATGGTCATCCAGCGGCCGCCGTTGAGGGGGTCACCGTCGGTGATCAGCCCGCAGCTGATGCCGGCCACGGGAGCCTTGATGGGCACCCCTGCATCCATGAGGGCCAGGGTGGACCCGCAGATGGAAGCCTGGCTGGTGGAGCCGTTGGAGGAGAGGACCTCGGACACGGCACGGATGGTGTAGGGGAACTCCTCCATGGAGGGGAGCACCGGAATGAGGGCACGCTCGGCCAGGGCGCCGTGACCGATCTCACGACGGCCGGGGCTGCGGGGAGCCCGGGCCTCACCTACGGAGTAGGGAGGGAAGTTGTAGTGGTGGATATACCGCTTGGTGTCCTGATCGCTCAGGTCGTCCATCATCTGGGCGTCCTTGGTGGAGCCCAGAGCCACAGCGGTCAGGACCTGGGTCTGACCCCGGGTGAACATTCCGGAGCCATGGGCCCGGGGCAGCAGCCCTACCTGGGCGTTGAGGGGCCGGATTTCGTTGATGCCACGGCCATCCACCCGCTTGCCGTCCCGCAGCAGCCAGGTGCGGACCACCTTCTTCATCATCAGGTAGCTGATCTGCTCCAGGTCGCCCTCGGTCAGGTCGGGGTACTCGGCGGCGATCTCGTCCATAATGGGGAGAACAGCGGCATCCCGCACGTTCTTATCGTCGGTATCCATGGCAGCCTCGAACTGGGCCAGGTGCTTCTCGGTGATCTCTGCCATCATGGTTTTGTCCATCTCCACGGGAGTGAACTCCACCTTGGGCTTGCCGATCTGGGCCACGATGCCGTTGATGAAGGCGATGGTCTTCTTGATCTCCTGGTGGGCATCCTTGATGGCCTGGAGCATGGTGGTCTCGTCCACCTCGTTGGCGCCGGCCTCGATCATGACGATCTTATTCATGGTGGCGGCCACGGTGAGGGCCAGGTCGCTTACATCCCGCTGGGCACGGGTGGGGTTGAGGACGATCTCCCCGTCCACCAGACCTACCTGGACGCCGCCGATGGGGCCGTTCCAGGGAATGTCGGAGATGCTCAGGACAATGGAGGTGCCGATCATGCCGGCGATTTCAGGGCTGCAGTCGGGGTCCACGCTCATAACGGTCATGGTGACGCAGACGTCGTTCCGCAGCTCGTGGGGGAAGAGGGGCCGGATGGGCCGTTCCACCACACGGGAGGTGAGGATGGCCTTCTCACCGGGACGGCCCTCCCGGCGCATAAAGCTGCCGGGGATCCGGCCGATGGCGTACATTTTCTCCTCAAACTCCACGCTCAAGGGGAAAAAGTCGATGCCCTCCCGGGGCTTGGCGCTCATGACCACGTTGCAGAGCACGCAGGTCTCGCCGTACCGGATCATGGCGCTGGCGTTGGACAGGGCGCACATCATACCGGTCTCCACCACCAGGGGACGGCCGGCCAGGGTGGTCTCGAACTTCTTGTAGTTGGGGAAAGTCTCTTTCCTGGAACCAAATTCGATTGCCATTGATTTTGCCTCCTTATAGTTTGGTTTTAATGGAAGGACCGCTTCCGCCCTTTAAGCAACAAATCCAGGGCCCCACCCCGGGGGTCAGGTCCTGGATTTATTGCTGAAAGCGGCTTTGGCCGCCCTTCCTCGTTCCTGGGGGAAAAACAGGAAAACAGACAGGCGGATGGATTCCGCCTGTCTGCTCTTGTTCCAATTACTTACGCAGACCCAGCTTGGCGATGAGGGCACGATACCGCTCTACATCCTTCTTCTGCAGGTAAGCCAGCAGGTTCCGGCGGCGGCCGATCATCTTCAGCATACCCCGACGGCTGTGATGGTCCAGGGGGTTGGCCTTCAGGTGCTCGTTCAGGTGGTTGATCCGGGCGGTGAGCAGGGCTACCTGCACCTCGGGAGAACCAGTGTCGTTCTCAGACAGCTGAGCATTGGCAATAATTGTCTTCTTGTCTTCCATGATATTTACCTCATTTCTATAATTTGCCGGTGGCCAAGAAGCGGGTAGGGTGAGCATGAGGCATCCGCCCGGAACTGAGCCACGGTAACTACTAGATAATACCACAAATCCTTTCCCTCTGCAAGGGGCCGGACCGGCATTTTCCAAAAAGTTTGTTATTTCTTTTCCTGATCTCGGTAGTATTCCAGGGCAGTCTGGGCCCACCCCATCACCGCCCGGCGGAGCTCCTCCACGCTGGCGAACTTATGGCTGGGTTCCAGGTACCGGCAGAATTCCAGGGGGACCTCCCGGTCGTACAGGTTGCCCTCATACCCGGGGATGAAGGTCTCGCAGCTGATGGAGGTGGGGTCGTCGTTGACAGTGGGGCGGCTGCCCAAACCGGTGACGCTGGGCCTCCACTCCCCGTTGACCCGCACCCGGGTCACATAGATCCCCAGCCGGGGGATCTGATACCCCCGGGGATATTTCTGGTTGATGGTGGGCATCCCCAGGGTCCGGCCCAGCTGCTGGCCGTGGACCACCGGGAAGAGGATCTGGTAAGGCCGGCCCAGCATGGTGGTGACCTCCTCCATCTCCCCCGCCTCCAGGGCGGCCCGGATCCGGGTGGAGCTGACCCGCTCCAGCCCGTAGAGGGCCATGGGGACCACCACCACCTGGATGCCCAGGGGCTGGCAGAGCTGCCGCAGCATTTCCACGTTCCCGGCAGCTTTTTTGCCGAAGGTGAAGTTTTCCCCGCAGAAGAGGGCCTTTGCATGGTAGAGTCCCACCAGCATCTCCTCCACAAACTGCCGGGGAGTAAAGCCCATGATCTCCCCAAAGGGAGGTTCCAGGAAATACTCCACCCCCATCTCCTCCATGACCTGGTGCTTCTGCTCCTGGGTCTGGAGCCGTTTTCCCTTCATGGTGCTGGAGACCGGCAGGTCAAAGGTGAACACTGCCGGGGCCAGCCCCGCCTGGCGGGCATAGTCCAGGGCGGCGCCCACCACCTTCTGATGGCCCCGATGGACTCCGTCAAAGAAGCCCATGGCCACGGCGGTCTTTACCCCCTGGGGCAATTCTTCCAAGGCATGATAGATCTTAATGGCAGTCACGCCCTTTCTATAAACAACTTTTCCACCTGGAGCACGCCCCCGGTCACCCGGGCCAGCCCCAGGAAATTCCCGGCCTGGTCCCGCACCCGGTACCGGCCATCCCCGGCCTGGTAATGGCTGGTGGGGCAGCCGTTCCGCAGGTGGGCTTCCACCCCCGGATTCACCGTAAGGAGGGGCAGATGGGCAAAGACCGTTTCCAGGTCCAGCATCAGTTCCTCCGCCCGGCCCTGCCCGGCCATTTCCAGGATCTCCTCCAGAGGATGGGCCTGGTCCTGGGCATAGACTCCCGCCGCCGTCCGCCGCAGGGCAGTCATGGCGGCAGGGACCCCCAGGGCGGCTCCTATGTCCTCCAGCAGGGTCCGGATATAGGTCCCTTTGCTGCAGGCGGCCTCCAGCAGGAACTCATTGGGGCCCAGCTGGTCCAGGCAGGTGAGGGAGTAGACCCGGATGGTGCGGGCCTTCCGTTCCACCTCTTTCCCCTGCCGGGCCAGCTTGTAAAGGGGTACGCCCCCCACCTTCACGGCACTGTACATAGGCGGCACCTGGCTCTGCTCCCCCAGAAAGGAGGGGAGCACCGATTCCAGCGCCTGCCGGGTGACGGCACACTCCTCCCGGCGAAGAACGGTGCCTGTGATGTCCCCCGTATCGGTGGCGATGCCGAACCGGACCGCCGCCTGGTAGGTCTTATCGTGGTTTTCCTGGAGGTCCACCGCCTTGCTGGCGGCCCCCACAAATACCGGAAGGACCCCGGTGGCCATGGGGTCCAGGGTGCCGGAATGGCCCAGTTTCCGGGTGCCCAAAGCCCCCCGGAGTTTGGCAATGACATCAAAGCTGGTCCAGCCCGAAGGCTTATCCACTACCAGGATCCCCCTCATTCTTCCGGGGTCTCCTGCTGGGATTCCGCCTCCTGCTGGCGGGCAGCCTCCAGGGCGGCGGTGACCTCCTGGATGAGCAGGTCCTTGATGCTCTCCTGGCTGCCGTCCAGCTCACAGCCGGCGGCCCGGGCATGGCCGCCGCCCCCGAACCGGTTGGCAATGGCAC
>CALXEN010000103.1 GCA_944387325.1 uncultured Clostridia bacterium
GGGAGTCACCAACCACGCCCGCCAGAACGAGTTCAAGCTCTGCAATGCCTACGCCCGGACCGAGTGCCGGGACTGCTGGGCCAAGCTCTATTGCAGCGGCGGCTGTGCCGCCAACGCCTACCACGCCACCGGGAACATCCCGGGGGGATATGAGTACGGCTGCGAGCTGTTCCGGAAACGCATGGAATGTGCCATTATGGTCCAGGCCGCCCACGCCGCGGCCAACACCCGGGAACAACAAGTTTCAGGAGGAAATGACTATGTTGGAAGTGGGAACCCTGGCCCCTGATTTTACCCTGCCGGACAAGGACGGCAACCCTGTGACCCTGAGCCAGTTCCGGGGAAAGAAGGTAGTTTTGTATTTCTACCCCCGGGACAACACCCCCGGCTGCTCCCGCCAGGCCTGCGCCTTCAACGCCGCCCGGCAGGATTTCACCCAGAAGAACACGGTGGTGCTGGGGGTCAGCAAGGACAGCCAGGCCAGCCACCGGAAGTTTGCGGACAAGTATGACCTGGGGTTCACCCTTCTCTCCGACCCGGAGCTGGAAGTGATCCAGGCCTACGGGGTATGGCAGGAGAAGAAAAACTACGGCAAGGTCTCCATGGGGGTGGTGCGGAGCACCTACCTCATTGACGAGAACGGAGTGGTGGAAAAGGTGATGGCCAAGGTCAAGCCCGACACCAACGCCGCCGACCTGCTGAAGTATCTGGAAGAAAACTGATTTTTTATAAAGGGGAGGGGCCCCGGCAAATGCCGGGGCCCCTCCCCTTTTCAGGTCATTCATCGAAATAGAACAGGTCCTCGAACTGGATATCCAGGGCAATGCAGAGGATGAGGGCCAGCTTGGCGGTGGGGTTGAACTGCCCCGTCTCAATGGAGCTGATGGTGTTCCGGGACACCCCCACCAGCTGGGCCAGCTGGGCCTGGGAAAGGTTTTTCGCCCCCCGGGCCTCTTTCAGCCTGTTTTTCAGGATCAGCTTGTCGTCCATGGTCTATCCCAGCCCTTTACAGTATCTGCCACAAGTATACCACAAAAAGGAAGATTCCCACAGCCCCCCAGCCCAGGCCTACCAGAAGAAACATTTTTTCTTTCTGGCTATGCCAGCGGTACAAGTTTTGAACCGCCATCATGACTGCATAGAGGGAATACACGTCCTGGTAAGGCTGGCCCAGAAACATTTTCACTACCATGATCACCAGGCAGAATATCAGTCCTGCCAGCATCCCCGCCCGGGTGCTTTTCTGGAGGAGGTCCAGCTCCCGCTCGTCCCCCTTTTTGTTTTCCAACCGGCTCCGCCGGAGCAGTTCTTCTTTATCCATACCTCTCCCTCCTTTTATCCCGCCAGGAATACCCGGTAAATGCCCATACAGAAGCCCAGGGTGAAAAAGACTGCCAGGGCCATCTGCCACTTTTTCCGAACCAACACCGCTTTGAATCCGTACTCCACCGCCAGGGACAGGCAGAGGAGGAGCGCACAGAAGTCCCGGAAGGGGAACTCCACTCCTGCCACTGAGACCATTCCTCCCAGCCCTTTCTCAGTAACATACTCCAGAGCAAGCAGAGCCACCAGCACTGCTTCTATGACAAAGCTGCCCAAAAACTGGGCGTCCTCCATCTGCCGGCGTACCCGTTCGTCCCCCTTTTTATTTTCCTGCCGGCTGCGCTCCAGCAGCTTCTCTTTATCCATGACGCCACCTCCCGCCTTGCCAAGTGTACTTTGCAATTTTAGAATAACATTGCCAAGTGTACTTGTCAAGCCTTTCCATAAAAAATCCCTCCGGAGTGGTTCCGGAGGGATAAGGACTTATTTCAGGAAGCCGTTGACGATCTGCTCCTCGGCCTCCTTTTCGGTGAGGCCCAGGGTCATGAGCTTGATGAGCTGTTCCCCGGCGCTCTTCCCGATGGCGGCCTCGTGGATGAGGGCGGCGTCAATGTTGTTGGCGGTCAGGCTGGGGCTGGCCTCCACGGTGGCGCTGTCCATAATGATGGCGTCGCATTCGCTGTGGCCGGCGCAGGGGGCGTTGCCGTTGATCTTGCTGTCAAAATACTGATGGCTGTGATCCTTGGCCACGCTCCGGCTTTGCAGGTTCACCTTGCTGTCCGCCCCGTTCAGGTCCACCACAAAATTGGTCTTGGCGGTCTGCTCCCCGGTGGTCATGATCTTTTCCTTGACGGTGAGCTGGGCCCCCTGGGCCAGGGTGGCGGAGGTCATCCGGTAGGTGTCGTCGATGCCGGAGATCTGGGTGGTCTCCATGAGGAGACTGCTTCCCTCCTCCTGGAAGACGATGGTCTCAGGGTTCATGACATTCTTCCCCCGGTCCTCGGTGCCGGTGCCGTAATGCTTTTCAATATACCGCACCTTGGCATTCTTCCCCAGGTGGAAGGTGTGGATGCCGTCGTGGCGGCTCTCCTGGTTGCCGCAGTTGTGGATGCCGCACCCGGCAATGATGGTCACGTCGCAGTCCGCCCCGATGTAGAAGTCATTGTAGACCAGGTCCTTGAGGCCCGTCTCGCTGATGACCACCGGAATATGGACGCTCTCGTTTTTGGTGCCCAGCTTGATGAAGATGTCAATGCCCGGCTTGTCCTGCTTGGTGATGATGTCGATGTTGGCGGTGGTGTTCCGGGCGGCGCCCTGGCCGTTGGCCCGGATATTGTAGGCCCCGGTGGGCAGAGCGTCCAGCTCCGCCACCTCCCGGAGGATATTCATCTGGATATTGTCCAACATGGTCTGGTTCCCTCCTTACTGCAGTTTGTCGGCCAGCACCGAGCAGGTGCTGTCGGTGTTCAGCAGCTGGGGCAGCACCTCCTGGCGGGTGCCGTACTGGGCCAGCCGCCCCTCCTTCAGGTAGATGATCTTGTCCGCAATGTTCAGGATCCGCTCCTGGTGGCTGATGATCATGATGCTGCCGTGGATCTTCTCGTTCATCTTCTCAAAGACCCGGATCAGGTTGTTGAAGCTCCAGAGATCGATTCCCGCCTCCGGCTCGTCAAAGACGGTGAGCTTGGTGTTCCGGGCCATGGTCATGGCGATCTCGATCCGCTTCAGCTCCCCGCCGGAGAGGCTGTCGTTCAGTTCCCGGTCAATATAATCCCGGGCGCAGAGGCCAACCTCGCTCAGGTAGCCGCAGGCCTGGTTGATGTCGGTGCTGCCGCCGGCGGCCAGGGCCAGCAGGTCCCGCACCCGCAGGCCCTTGAACCGGACCGGCTGCTGAAAGGCATAGCTGATCCCCTTGTTCGCCCGCTGGGTGATGGACAGGTTGGTGATGTCCTCCCCGTCCAGCAGGATCCGGCCCTCGGTGGGCTGGAAGATCCCGGCGATGATCTTGGCCAGGGTGGATTTACCGCCCCCGTTGGGACCGGTAATGGCTACAAAACGGTCCTCCACCTTCAGGTTGATGTCCCGTAAAATTTCTTTGCTGCCGTCTACGGCAAAACTGATATGCTGCAATTCCAGCATGGCATTTTCCTCCTGGTGATTGGCGGGAACGGCTCCGGGTCTGCGGCCGGGTCCGTCCCCTGGTTTGACCCGGCAGAGGAGGGGAAAATTCTCCCGGCCGGGATTTTCGTGCAGGGTCCGCCTCCACTGGGAAGAGGCGGGGGATGGCTGCGGGCAGGGGTACTGGGATCCTCTGTCCGGCCATTCATGTCATTATACTAAATTTTTCCTGGTTCGTAAAGGTAGAAAATCACAGTTCTTTTCTCTTTGGGGTTGACAAGGGCGGCAGATTGTGGTACAAGTAGTCTGTTATTGGAATATTTCTAGAGGTTGCGGCGTTCAAGAGTATCCCCTCCGGCCATGGTTTGGCAAGACCGCCGGGAGGAGAAAGGGACCGCCGCCGAAAGAAAGCCCCCGCCGAGGGTTTTTCTTGGGCCATGGGAAAAGATCTCATGGACTGTCACCCCGGCTTCCCAACCGGGGTGGAGCGCTGTCAGGGAAATAGACCCCCGCCGGGGGTCCTGTTGCCGTGGCTGCCGCTGCGGCTTTTTTTATTGGTTTTCTTCTGGAGGTTTTCCGTAACGAGCCAAAATCGACCTTATTAAAAAAGTAAGGATTGAGCAAACAATGACAGCGGATTATATTCCCGCCATGTATGCCACCGCCTGGTCTCTGGTACCTCCGGTGGTGGCCATCGCCCTGGCCCTCATTACCAAAGAGGTGTACTCTTCCCTCTTCATCGGTATTGCCGTGGGCGCTCTGTTTTATTCCGGGTTCAGCTTTGAGGGCACCGTCAACCACATTTTCCAGGGAGGGATCATCAGCGTCCTCAGCGATTCCTACAATGTAGGGATCCTGGTCTTCCTGGTCCTGCTGGGTGTGCTGGTCTGCCTCATGAACAAGGCAGGAGGCAGCGCCGCCTTCGGCCAGTGGGCTGCGGACCACATCAAATCCCGGGCCGGGGCCCAGCTGGCCACCATGGTCCTGGGCATCCTGATCTTCGTGGATGACTACTTCAACTGCCTGACGGTGGGCAGCGTCATGCGCCCCCTCACCGACAAGCACAAGGTGAGCCGGGCCAAGCTGGCTTACCTCATTGACGCCACCGCCGCTCCCGTCTGTATCATCGCCCCCATCTCCAGCTGGGCGGCTGCGGTCACCGGCTTTGTGCAGGGGGAGGACGGCTTCACCCTCTTTATCAGCGCCATCCCCTACAACTATTACGCCCTTCTCACCATCGCCTTCATGATCTTCCTTATCGCCCTGAAGTTTGACTACGGTCCCATGGCTGCTTTTGAAAAGACTGCCCGGGAGACCGGCAACCTCTTTGGCGGCAAGGAGAGCGTCTTCCCCCAGGAGGAGGCCCGCTCCTCCAAGGGGAAGGTCATCGACCTGGTGGCCCCGGTGGTGGTCCTTATCGTATGCTGCATCATCGGGATGCTCTACACCGGCGACTTCTTCTCCGGGGTAGGCTTCGTGGAGGCCTTCTCCGGCTCCGACGCCTCGGTGGGCCTGGCCTACGGCAGCTTCTTCGGCCTGCTGTTCACCCTGGTCTTCTACTTCCTGCGCCGGGTCCTCTCCTTCCGGGAGATGATGGACTGCTTCCCGGAAGGCTTTAAGGCCATGGTCCCCGCCATCCTCATCCTTACCTTTGCCTGGAGCCTGAAGGCCATGACCGACAGCCTGGGGGCCGGGGACTTCGTTTCCGCCCTGGTGAAGAGTTCCGCCAACGGGATGATGAGCTTCCTGCCCGCCATCGTCTTTGTGGTAGCCTGCTTCCTGGCCTTTGCCAGCGGCACCAGCTGGGGCACCTTCGGCATCCTCATCCCCATTGTGGTGGACGCCCTGTCCGGGGTGGACCACACCCTCATGGTCATCGCCATCTCCGCCTGCATGGCCGGCGCCGTCTGCGGGGACCATTGCAGCCCCATCTCCGACACCACCATCATGGCCAGCGCCGGCGCCCAGAGCGAGCACGTGAGCCATGTGTCCACCCAGCTGCCCTACGCCATCACCGTGGCGGTCATCAGCTGCGTGGTCTACATCATTGCGGGCTTTGTCCGGAACTGGATGATCTGCCTGCCCATCGGGATCCTGCTCACCTTTGTTACCCTTTTCGTCATCAAAAAGATCACTGTAAAACAGCAGTGACCCCTCCGCTCCGGTCCCCCTTGGGAGGCCGGAGTTTTTTCTCTCCTTTTTTCCGTTGCATCGGGCGGGAATTTTTTGTATAATGGTTCACAGTTTTGATTTCTTTTGCAGCAGGTGGCTCCCATGACTTTTACCCAGGCTATTTCCCGTATCACCCTTCCCTCCCCCCAGGCGGCCCAGGCGGCCCGGGACCGGATGACCCGGATGGGGGAGGAAGCCTGGAAGGCCCTGGGCACCCTGGGGGAGTATCCCCCCCTCCTGGCGGGATGCACCCGGGAGCCCCGGCTCCTGCTGGACAAGCGGACTTTGGTGGTCACCGCCTCCGCCGGCCTTGGGCGGCCGGATCCCCGGCAGGCTCTGGAAGCTGCTGCCGCCCGCCGGGGAGCGCTGGGCATCGCCCTGACCCGCACCGGCTGCGGGGTATTGGGGGTAGATCTGACCCCCGGCGCCTCTCCCCTTCCGGGGGTGCTCCGCCGTCCCCTGGAATGGGAGGAGGGGCAGATGGACCGTTCCCGGCTGACCCCTGCCCTCAACCAGGGAGCCGCTCTGGGGGAGATGCTCTGGCAGCGGGGAACCCGGCTAGTGATCCTGTCCACCGCCTCCCCTGCCCCGGAACGGGTGGCGGCCCTGGCCGCCCGGCTGACCCGGCGGAGTCCTGCCCGTCTCTGCTCCGGGGAGGAAGCCGCCCGGGCCCAGGCCCTGTTGGAGGTGCGGCCCAGCCGGCGGTTCTACCCCCTGCTGGAGACCTTAAGCACCCCGGATATGGCCTTTCTGGCCGGGGTGATGGCCGGGTGTGCCGCCCGGCAGATGCCGGTGTTCCCCGACGGGGGAGACGCCCTGGCAGCTGCCGCCCTGGTGGGGCTCCTCTGCCCCCACTTCCTCACCTGCTGCTTCTGTCTGGACCAGGGGACCGGCCCGGCCTCCCATGCCCTGGTGGAGCTTTTGGAGGGGCGGCCCCTGGCCTGCACCGGCACCCGGCTGGGCTGCGGGTATGGAGTCCTGACCGCCCTGCCTCTGCTGGACGGACTGACCCATCTCTACCACAGCCTGGCCCCCAGCCCCTGCCCCTATCCCCAGCGGCCCACCAATGTATTTCATTGACTTTTGGCCCGGGCAGAGACTATAATTCAATCAGAGGAATGTTGAAAAGAACCATTAGGAGCATTGAAGGATGAGCAACGAGCCTGAAAACAAAATAGATTTGAAGGATATGAAACTGCTCCTGGATGAGCATTACGAGAAAGCCGGCGTTCCCCAGGAGACCGGGGACTGCAAGACCGATTACCTCACTGCCCTGGACCTGCTGAACCAGGGGGATCATATGGGCCGCTGGATGATGGAGCGGCTGGCCCTTCGGAGCTACCGCCCCGCCATGGCCCTTATGACCATCCTCATGGCGGCGGAGAACGGCAGCACCGGCGGCCTGACGGCCTTGGGCCAGATCTACGAGAAGGGAGGGGTGCTGGCCCAGGACCTGGAGAAAGCAGTGGATTGTTACATCCAGGTATACAAGGTGAAGCCCGACTCGGTGCGGGACACCCTGCTGGGGCTGCTGCGGGAGCACCGGGTGGAGTTGTACGGCAGTCTGCGGAAGTACCCCGAGCTGCGGGCCCTGGACCAGGAACTGGCCGTTCAGCTGCGCCAGGAGCGGGAGCTGGCCGCCCAGGAGGCCCAGGAAAAAAGCGAGTCCGCCAGCCAGATGGTCCAGGAGCGGATGGCCCAATTCCAGCGCAGAGCCGACCGGGCCTACCAGCGCCGGTACGAGGAGGAGCTGGCCCGTACCGCCCAGCTGAGCCAGCAGGCCGCCCAGGCCGAAGCCCAGCGGCGGCAGCGGCGGGAGGAATACTACCAGAAACACCAGGAGCAGATCCGCTCCACCACCCTGGAGGCCCAGAAGGAGAGCCTGCGGCTCCTCCAGGAATACCTGGCGACCACCGGAAAGAGCTTTACCCCGGAGCCTCCGCCCCAGGCAGAGGCAGTCCCGGGGCCCCGCCCGGCGGTTTCCCCTGCCCCGGCTGCACCGGCCGCCCCCGCCTTTGAGCCGGAGGAAGCCCCTTCCCGGCAGGACAAACTTCTGGAGCTGACCCGGCAGCTGGAGATGCTCCGGACCCAGGCCATCGGTCAGCAGGACCCCCAGGCTATGAAAACCCTGGCCCAGATCTACGGGGAAGGGAATTCCGCTGTGGCCCCCGATGAGAACCGGTCTGCCTTCTGGGACCAGTGTTACCGCCTTACCACCGGAGATCCCCAGGCCCTGGCCCTCATGGCACAGAAATATCCTGCGGGGAGCGACCAGCTTTCCAGGGATTATACTCGGGTCTTTGAGCTTTGCCGGAGCATGGGCCTGACCCACGCCGCCCGGCAAGTGGCTCATCTTTTGTCCCGGGCCTACATTACGGGAGAATTCGGCCTGACTCCCAGCGCCCGGCGGTCTGTCTATTGGCAGAAGGAAGCAGGGCAGCTGAAAAAACGCCGCTGAACCCTCTTTTCCCCGAACCCATCGGTTCGGGGAATTTGATTTTTAAAAAGAGGGACCGGGCCCCGCCAAAAGGCAGGGCCCGGTCTCCAGGGTAAGAGAAAAAGGGAATGGCTTGCTTATTCCACATCCGCAAGGGCAGCCAGGTTTTCCTCCCCTGTGCGGACCTTCACCACCCGGGCCACCTGGTAGACAAAGATCTTGCCGTCCCCGATATGGCCGGTGTAAAGGGCTTTCTTGGCGGCCTGGATCACCTGTTCCACCGGGATCTGGCCTACGATCACTTCCACCTTGATCTTGGGCAGAAGGGTGGCGTCCACCACAGCGCCCCGGTAAAGTTCTCCGCTTCCCTTCTGGATGCCGCAGCCCATGACCTGGGTCATGGTCATGCCGGTGACGCCCAGCTGGTTCAGAGCTTTCTTCAGGGTGTCAAACTTGTTCAGCTTGCAGACAATGACCACCTTGTGCATTCCGGCTGCTTCCG
Organism: uncultured Clostridia bacterium; assembly: GCA_944387325.1. Classification (GTDB taxonomy): domain Bacteria; phylum Bacillota; class Clostridia; order Oscillospirales; family Ruminococcaceae; genus CALXEN01. Next base: position 8,553 of record CALXEN010000103.1, read on the forward strand.
GAGATACCGGAGGCGCCACCACGGGAACCGCCGCATTTTTCTGGAAGTCGCTGGCCTGTTCATAGTCCGCCTCTCCCAGGTCGGTGTTCTCGTTGGCCTCCACCAGAAGGGTGTTGGAGCTGTCCAGGATGGAGAAGCCGGCATAGGCGCTGGGCAGGCCGTGTTCGGTGGCGTCCAGCCCCTGGATCTCCTCTTCCTGGCTCACCCGCAGGCCCACGGTGGCCCGGATCACCAGGAAGGTGATGGTGATGGTGACCAAAGTCCATCCTCCCACGGCGGCAATACCGGCCAGCTGGAGGCCCAGCTGATGGAAGCCGCCACCATAGAAGAGGCCCACCACACTGTCGTTGCCGGGGGCGGAGGTGGTGGAAAAGAGGCCCACTGCCAGGGTACCCCAGATTCCGTTTATCATGTGGACCGCCACGGCGCCCACCGGGTCGTCAATATGGAGCTTATAATCCAGCAGCCATACGCCGAAGCAGACCAGCAGCCCCGAAACGGCGCCGATGATGCAGGCGCCCAGGCAATCGGTGGTATCGCAGGAGGCAGTAACGCCTACCAGGCCCGCCAGGGAAGCGTTGAGGCACATGGAGATATCCGGCTTGCCGTATTTCATCCAGGTGAAGACCATGCAGACTACCGTGGCAATGGCCGGGGCCACGGTGGTGGTGAGGAAGATGGAGCCCAGCTGCTCCACGCTGGTGGCAGCGGCTCCGTTGAAGCCGTACCAGCCCAGCCAGAGGATGAAGCAGCCCAGGCAGCCCAGGGGCAGGTTGTGGCCGGGGAAGGCGTTGACCTGAAGGGTGACGTCCTCCGTTTTGGTGAACTTTCCAATGCGGGGCCCCAGGATCCAGGCCCCTACCAGGGCGGAGATCCCTCCCACCATATGGATGGCGCAGGATCCCGCAAAATCATGGAACCCGATCTGGGACAGCCAGCCGCCGCCCCAGATCCAGTGGGCTTCGATGGGGTAGATCACAGCGGAGATCACCCCGGAGTAGATGCAGTAGCTGAGGAACTTGGTCCGTTCCGCCATGGCCCCCGACACGATGGTGGCGGCGGTGGCGCAGAATACCAGGTTGAAGACGAAGCTGCTCCAGTCAAAGCTGCCGTAACCGGTAAAGATCTCCAGCCCCGGCCGGCCCATAAACCCGAACAGGTCTTCCCCCAGCAGCAGGCCGAAGCCCAGAGGAATAAACACTACTGTGCCGATGCAGAAGTCCATCAGGTTCTTCATCAGGATATTGCCGGTGTTTTTGGCCCGGGTGAACCCGGCCTCCACCATGGCAAACCCTGCCTGCATCCAGAACACCAGCGCTGCCCCCACGAGGAACCAGACTGCAAAGACCTGGCTGGTGACAGCGGACATCATTTCTTCCATACAATTCCCTCCTTTGAGATTGAAAAAGGAAAAGCAGCGTGCTGCCTGCCACCGCTTTGTGGCTTCTCACACGCTGCTTTTTCCGCCGAACCCGGTCCCGCCCCTCTATACCGGGTCCGGGTACGAAACACAAAAGGCGCTGATCCCTTTCAGAAGAATCAGCGCCTTTGCTTTCGATGTGTGTAGTATACTCTCGCCTTCCGGCTCTGTCAACGATTTTATGCCGTTTTTCACTTTTTCACAAAAACCGGTTCCTTTTCCACCCAAAAAATTGTTTACAATTTATTCAGAACTCCATAAAATTTCCTTCACAGATGGCAGGTATACTAAAGACACTTTCCAGGGAGGCCAGCAAGCCCCTCCCCGGAAAGCCCATCCATTAACATTTCCTTTCATCCTTCTCTTTGTTGATTTTGGCCCAAGGCCCTCCGCTTCACGGCGGGGGGCCTTGTGGTGTTTAAAGGCCCTTACAGTCCGAAAAGGCCCCCTGTCCGGCAGGGGGCCTTGTTGTCATTATTTCTTCTGGGTGCTTTTGGGAGGGATCTCCGGCAGGGAGAAGGAGAAGGTGGTCCATTCCCCCTCCTTGCTGTCCACCGAGATGGCGCCCCCCTGCATGGTGACCAGCACCTTGCAGATATGAAGGCCCAGCCCGGCCCCCTTGATGTTCAGGCCCCGGGACTTGTCCTCCTTGTAGAACCGTTCAAAGACGAAGGGGAGGGCCTCCGGGGCGATCCCTTTGCCGGTGTTGGTGATGGAGACCCGCACCATCCCGTTCTGCCGTTGGATCCGGAAGGAAATATTTCCCTCCGGTGGGGTGAACTTAAGGGCGTTGTCCATGAGATTGTAGACCACCTGGTAGACCAGATCCGGGTCGGCGTAGACCTGGGTGCGGGTGGGGGCCAGGCCCAGGATCTGGACCTTGCCCTCCTCGATCCGCTGTTCATTGGCCAGCACCACCCCGGTGATGCTCTCCCAGATGTCATAGGTAGTGGCGTGGACCTGGTATTCTCCCGCCTCCAGCTTGGTGATGTCCAGCATATTCTGGACCAGCCGAGCCAGCCGGCCCGCCTCCTGGCTGACCAGCTCCAGATAGTGGTGCTGCATTTCCGGGGGGATGGTGCCGTCCAGCATCCCGTCCACAAACCCTTTGATGCTGGTCATGGGGGTGCGAAGCTCATGGGCGATGTTCCCCATAAACTGGCTCCGGCTGTTGTCGATGGCCTCCAGGTTGGCTGCCATGGCATTGAAGGTGTTGGCCAGCTGGGCCAGCTCGTCGTCCCCCTCGGCAGGGACCCGCACCGAGAAATCCCCTTTGCCGAACTTCTGGGCGGCGTTGGTGATGTTCCGCAAGGGTCGGGTGAGTCGGTCGGTAAAGAGAATGGAGAGGACGCTGGCAAAAAGGAGCATCATCCCCGCCGACAGAAAGAAGATACTGGTGGTATCCCAGAGGTACTGGGTCATTCCGATGTTGCTGCTGGAAGCCAGAATATAGAGTGGGGTGTCCCCGATCAGGACCTTCCGGCCCAGGGTATACCGCCGTTCCAGGTAAACCCCCTCCAGCTTTCCTACCGAAAAGACATCCGCCCCTGTGTCCATGGACTCCACCAGCTTCTCCGGTAGCTGGAGGCCGCCCACCACGTCGCTGCCTCCTACGTTCAGGAGGATCTGGCCGTCCTGGTCGGCGAAAAGGAGCATGGCGTTGGTGGTGGTGTTGATGAGCTCCACCACCTGCCGCCGTTCCCCGCTCTGGATGAGGACCGAACGGACATCCTCCGCCCCGGCCGTCATGATCTCCAGCTGGGCGGCGGTGATGTCCACCACGTCGGTAAGGCTGGACTGCCGTTCCCGGGAGAAATAGTTCACCGACAGAGCCATCTGCATAAGGCCCAGGGCGATGGTGGAGACGATGAGGATGCCCGCCGTGGCCGAGAAATAGGTCCAGCTGACAGTCTTCCTCATTACTCTTTCACCTCAAACTTGTATCCCACGCCCCAGACGGTTTTCAGCTTCCACTGGTCGCTGGCGCCCTCCAGCTTTTCCCGCAGCCGCTTCACATGGACGTCAATGGTCCGGCTGTCCCCGTAATACTCGAAGCCCCAGACGGTGTCCAGCAGCTGGTCCCGGGTATAGACCCGGTTGGGGGTGCTGCAAAGGCAGGCCAGCAGTTCCAGCTCCTTGGGGGGCGCCTCCACCACCTTGCCGCCGATCTTCAGCTCGTACCGGTTCATATCCAGGTGAAGGTTCTCAAAGTCGTAGACTCCCTTGGTCTGGGTCTCCTCCTGACCGGCGCACCGGCGGAGGACTGCCTTGATCCGGGCCACCACCTCCTTGGTGTCAAAGGGCTTGACCACATAGTCGTCCGCCCCCAGCTCCAGTCCCAGGATCTTATCGTAGGTCTCCCCCTTGGCGGTGAGCATGATCACCGGAGTGCTCCCTAGCTTCCGCACCTCCCGGCAGACCTCCCAGCCATCCTTGCCGGGCATCATAATGTCCAGCAGGATCATGTCCGGCTTTTCAGTCTTGGCCGCCTGCAGGGCCTGGTCCCCGTCATAGGCCAGGACGGTCTCGTACCCCTCCTTGGCCAGATAAAGGCGGAGAAGCTCGCAAATATTTTTATCGTCGTCTGCAATAAGGATCTTTGTGGCTGCCATAGTTCTTTTATCCTTTCCGGGCCCAAACAGGGCCTGCGTCCCCAATACAGGGAAAAATCCTTCGAGTTGGTTATATAATGAACTCAAAGAAACCTATGTCCCTATTATAGGGAAAAATTGTGGACAAATAAAGAACAAATTTTTTTCTTCTGATTTTTCCCGGCAAAAAAAAGGAGGACCCGGTGCGGGTTCTCCTCTTTGGAGTTACAGGGTCAGTCCAGTTTGCTCTCGTCCACCACGGCGCCGGTGTCGGCGCTGGTGACCAGGGTGGCGTATTTGGCCAGGGCAGTGAGGCGGGGCTTCCGGAGAGGGGTCCAGCCCTCCTTCCGGCGGGCAAACTCCTCCTGGCTCACATCGATGGTAAGGGTCCGGTTGGTGATATCAATATGGATCACATCCCCGTCCCGAACAAAGGCGATGGGGCCGCCGCTGGCGGCTTCCGGGCTCACATGGCCGATGCAGGGGCCGTGGGTGGCGCCGGAGAACCGTCCGTCTGTAACCAGGGCCACATCCCGGTCCATCCCCCGGCCCATGATGAGGGCGGTGGTGGAGAGCATCTCCCGCATCCCGGGGCCGCCCTTGGGGCCCTCGTACCGGATGACGATGACGGTACCCTTTTCAATGGTCCCTCCGCTGACGGCGGCGTCCGCCTCCTCCATGGAGTTGAATACCCGGGCCCTGCCGGTGAACTGGTACATATCCTCCCGGACCCCCGACTGCTTCACCACAGCGCCCTTGGGGGCCAGGTTGCCCTGGAGCACCGCAATGCCCCCTTCCGGCTTCTGGGGTTCTTCCATGGTCTTGAGCACATCGTCGGGATGAGCCTCATAGCCCTCCAGCAGCTGGGCCAGGGTCTTGCCGGTGCAGGTCATTACCTCCTTGTTCAGGCGAGGCTCCACCGTCTTGAGGACGGCGGGGATCCCGCCGCTGGCGTCCAGGCTGGCGATGGGATACTTGCCGCTGGGCTGGAGGTTGCAGACAAAGGGCACCTGGCGGCTGATCCGGTCAAAGTCGGACAGGTTCAGTTCCACCCCGGCCTCCTTGGCGATGGCCATCAGGTGGAGGACCAGGTTGGTGGAGCTGCCGGTGGCCATGGCCCCCACCACCCCGTTGAGCATGGTCTCCCGGGTGAGGATATCCCGGGGTCTGATCTTCCGCCGCAGCAGCTCCATGACCGCCCGGCCGCTGGCCTTGGCGATCCGCTTCCGCTTGTTGGAGACGGCGGGGGCGGTGCCCGCCCCGGGGAGGGACATTCCCAGCACCTCGGTGAGCATACACATACTGTTGGCGGTGCCCAGGTGGGCGCAGCTGCCCACGGTGGGAAGGGTATCCAGTTCGGCCTGGGCCATGTACTCGGGGGTGATAAGCCCTGCCTCCACCCGGCCGGGAAATTCCCGCAGCTCGCTGGAGCAGAAGAGGGGGTTGCCTCCCACGTTGCCGGGAAGCATGGGCCCGCCGGGCACCAGGATGGCGGGGATGTTCAGCCGGGCGGCTGCCATGAGCATCCCGGGGATGATCTTGTCGCAGCCGGGCAGCAGGACCATGGCGTCGAAGTGATGGGCTTCCACCACCATCTCCACCGAGTCTGCGATCAGCTCCCGGCTGGCCAGAGGATACCGCATCCCCTCGTGGCCCTGGCAGAGGCCGTCGCAGATGGCGATGGTCTCGCTCCGCCTGGGCACACCGCCTCCCTCAATGACCCCCTGGCAGACATACTCCGCCAGCTCCCGCAGGTGGGTATGCCCCGGGACCATCTCACTGAAGGAGCCGATCACCGCCACAAAAGGCTTTTTCAGGTCCTCCTGGTCCATGCCGGTGGCATAAAGCAAAGCCCGCTGACCGCTGCGTCCCAACCCATTGGTGAGGATGCTGCTGCGGTAAGCGGGGTCCTTCATCTCAAAAAAATCTTCGTACTTCCGATTGCTCATTGGTATTCTCTCCTTTTTGATAAATGAATCTATCAAAACGGCTGCGCTCCCCCCTGCGGGTTTGCCATACCAGCTTTGCCATCTTCTGTTCTGGTCCCAGTGTACCAGAGGGGCTTTCCCTCGTCCATCTGCGGATTGCACAATTTTAATTTATATTTTTAGTTATTTTCCCCATCTGCCCCTGTATTCTTCTTTTTTTGCATGGGCTCCATAACTTTTCCAGTCTTGTTGATGGCTTTGGAATTCCGGTATACTCATACCAAAGGAACGCCCGGGAGGCTCTGCCTCCTGCCGCTGAAAGGAGCATCCTCATGTCACTTCGTCCCCAGATGACCATTGCCGCCGCCGAACCGGAGGAAGGGCTGGCCTTTATTCAGCAGATGGGCATCCGGTATGTAAGCCTGATGCTGAAGCCGGAGGAGATCACTGAAGACTTCGTGAAGGCCCAGCAGGAGCGTCTGGCCCGGTATAACCTGGAGATCTCGGACGCTTTCTGCACCCCTTTGCAGAAAAACAAGAGCATCCACCTGGGCCTGCCGGACCGGGACGGAGAGATCGAAAAGTTCAACCGAATGCTGGAGGTCCTGGGCCGGGCCAAGGTCCCCTTTACCTCCATTGCCTGGCAGCCGGACGGGATCCTCCGCACCGACTGGCGGGCCGGCGCCCACACCCGGGGCGGGATCTCCATGTACTGTGACCAGGCCGAGGTGCTGGCCAAGCCTCTCTCCGCCGGGCGGGAGTACACCGAGGAGGAGATCTGGGGCAACTTCCAGTATTTCATGGACCGGGTGCTGCCCACCGCCGAGAAATACCAGGTGGCCATGGCCCTCCACCCCAACGATCCGCCCCTGGCCTGTCTCACCGGGGTGCCCAGCCTGATCTGGAACACCCAGTGCTATGAGCGGGCCTTCGCCTGCGCCCACGGCAGCCCCCTGCTGGGGATGAAGCTCTGCGTAGGGTGCTGGCTGGAAGCCGGGGACGCCTTTGGGGATCTCATGGCGGATATTGCCAAATACAGCGCCCAGGGGAAGATCCTCTGCGTCCATTTCCGAAATGTGTCCGCTCCCCTGCCGGTGTTCGAGGAGACCCTGGCCGAGGACGGCTATGCCGATATGTATGCCATCATGAAGGCCTTTGTTGCTGCGGACTGCCATGCCGTCATCTCCATTGACCACGCCTTCCGTCCCCTGCCCGGCATGGGAGGCATGACCGGAGCCGCCGCCTACTCCACCGGATACATGAAAGGACTGCTGGAGGCTGCCCGCCGGGAACTGGGGAAGGTCTGATTCCCCCTTCCACCTTGAAACAAAAGGGTCTCATATTTCATTTTGAAATTTCATTTTTTGAACCCTTCCCCGGTTTGCCCCATTAACAGCCGCTTTTTTAGTCGGTTTTTGCATTGTGCAGTCCCCCGGGTCCATGGTAGGATAAGGACAGAAGAAAACCCCGGGGCTCCCCTTCCCGCCGGAATTTCCGGCCTCTGAATTTTGCCAAGCCTCTCTTTATATACATTCTCCTTAAAAGCAAGATAGGGAACGGCCCCGGGTCGTTCCCTGTTTTGCTGTCAGGGGACCAGTGGGCTTGTCCGCCCTGCCATGAAGTAAAGGAGGAAACTCATATGACCCAGCCGATCTGCGCCGCTCTGGTGGCCCTGCCTCTGAGCCAGGCCCAGAAAAACCGTTTTCTCACCGCCGCACCCCAGGTAGCCTTCACCTTCAAAGACCCGGAGGAGGTGACCCGGGAGGACCTGGAGGAAAAGGAGATCCTCATTGGCAGGATCCCCGCCTCCCTCTGCCCCTATGCGGCCAAGGCCCGGTGGTATCAGGCCCAGGCCGCCGGTCCCGATGCCTATCGGAAGCCGGGGGTCCTGCCGGAGGGAGTGGTCCTCACCTCCGCTGTGGGAGCCTATGGCCAGGCTGTATCGGAGCATCTCCTGGCCATGACCCTCTGTCTCATGAAGCGGCTCCACACCTACCGGGATGCCCAGCATGACCACCGGTGGGAGAGCCAGGGCCAGGTGACCAGCCTGCGGGGCGCCACTGTCCTGGTGGTAGGGCTGGGGGACATTGGGGACAGCTATGCACGGCTCTGCTATGCCCTGGGCGCCAGGGTCTGGGGGATCCGCCGCAGCCGGGTGGATGTGCCCGACCATATGGCCGGGATCTACTCCCCCGCCCATCTGGACCGGCTGCTGCCCCGGGCAGACATTGTCTGCCTTTGCCTGCCCGATTCTTCCCAGACCCAAAAGATGTTTGACCGGACCCGGCTGGAAAAGATGAAGCCGGGGGCTTTCCTTCTCAACGGGGGGCGGGGCACCGTTCTGGACACCGACGCCCTCATCCCCCTGCTGGAGAGCGGCCGTCTGGGCGGAGTGGGGCTGGATGTGACCGACCCGGAGCCTCTGCCCCCGGACCATCCCCTCTGGGATCAGCCCGGCGCCCTCATCACCCCCCACATTTCAGGACTGTTCCACCTGCCCCAGACCCTGGATCATCTGGTGGATCTCTCCCTTGAAAACCTGGGCCGGTATCTGGCCGGCAAGCCCCTGAAGAATGTTGTGACCCGGTAACAAAAGAAAGGATTGTTCCCCATGGCCGTCCATGTTGTAAACGAAGCCCGCCGCTGCCTCCACTGCAAGGTGCCCCAATGCCGCACCGGCTGTCCCATCAATACCCCTATCCCGGATATGATCCAGCTCTTCCTGGATGGGCAGACCCGGGATGCCGGGCAGATGCTCTTTGAGAACAATCCCCTCAGCGTCATCTGCTCCCTGGTATGCGATCACGAAAAACAGTGCGAAGGCCACTGTGTCCTGGGCCGGAAGGCTTCTCCCGTCCACATCTCCAGCATCGAGAATTACATCTCCGACTCCTGCCTGGAGCGGATCCGGCTGGAGCACGGGGAGCCCAAGCCCCACCGGGTCGCCATCATCGGCTCCGGGCCTGCCGGGATCACCATTGCGGTTCTTCTGGCCCAGAAGGGATACCCCGTGACCATCTTTGAAAGCCGGGAAAAGATCGGCGGGGTGCTCCGGTACGGCATCCCCGACTTCCGGCTCCCCAAATCTATCCTGGACCGGTATCAGAATCAGCTCCAGACCCTGGGGATCAAGATCCGTCCCAACACCTCCATCGGGGGAGCTCTCACGGTGGACGACCTCCAGCGGGACGGCTACGACGCCATCTTTGTGGGCACCGGCGTATGGCGGCCCAACAAGCTGGGGATCAAGGGCGAAAGCCTGGGGCACGTTCACTATGCCATCGACTATCTGGTAAACCCGGACGTCTACCGGCTGGGAGATCATCTGGTGGTGATCGGGGCGGGAAACGCCGCCATGGATGTGGCCCGCACCGCCCTGCGGAAGGGCGTGCCTCATGTGACGGTGTTCTGCCGCAGCCCCAAAGCCGCCGCCAGCCCCCGGGAACTGGACTACGCCAAAGCGGACGGGGTGGAATTTATCTATGGCATGACCCCGGTGGAGATCACCGATGCCGGGGTGATTGCCCAGCGCACCTACTTCGACCCGGAGGGGAACCCCCTGCGGCAGGATCCCCCCGCCCTCTACCCGGCCACCTCGGTGGTGGTCTCCATCAGCCAAGGGCCCAAGGACAAGATCGTAAACACCACCCACGACCTGAAGACCACGGCCAAGGGCCTGCTGGAGACCGACGAACACGGGAACACCACCCGGGCCGGTATCTTTGCCAGCGGGGACGTGGTGGCCGGCGCCCGCACCGTGGTGGAGGCCGTGAAATACTCCAAAATCGTGGCCCAGGAGATGGACCGGTACCTGTCCTCCCTGGACTGATTCCTTTCCCCTGACAGCAGAAAGCCCCGGGCTGAAGCCCGGGGCTTTTCTTGTTATTTTGTTCTGGTTTCCCGGGGACCAGGTCACCCCCGGATCCACCACCGGAAAAGCCTGCACAGCTCTCTCTGGGCAGGGAAGATGTTCCGGGTAAGGTCCTCCCGGGCGGGATTGACCGGCGGGCGGCCATTGCCGGTGTAGAACCAGTGGTTCACAAAGATGGCGGCTCCCTGGGGGCTCATCCGAATGGCGGAGGGGCGCCCCACCTCCTTGATGGTCTTTTCCAGCTGCTTCTCCAGCTGGGGATCCAGGGCGATCTCCCCGCCCCGGGTGTAGACCCGGTATTCCTCGCTGAGGGTGCTCTCGTCGGAGGGCAGGCGGCGGTAGCCGCTGTTTTGGCAGTACTTCTGCTCCTGCTCCTGTTTCAGCAGCCCCCGGCTCAGGAGGAGCCAGTCCCCCTTGGGATTTTCAGCAGGGGTGGTGGTCATATAGAGGGTGCCGCTGAGGAACTCGTATTTCTGCCGCTTCTCCCCCGGCACCGGATAATGGAAGGTGACCTCGGCGCCGATCAACTCCATCCCCTCTTTCCGGCCCCGGAAACAGTTCCGGCTGATGAAGCTGTCCGCCGCATCGTGGAGGGGGAACATCGCCAGGCCCCGGAATTCCTCCCGGGACAGGCCGCCGGCCCGGGCCACCACCAGATTTTCCATCTCTTTGCAGACTCCGTGGCGGATGATCTCCTGAAGATAGGCCTGATTGTACTCCTTGATGGCTCGGCGGACCACAAAGAAATGGGCCAGCAGAACAGCCGCCAGGATGGCAATGGCAGCCACCATCTGTTTAAATCCCATCCCCACCGCCAGGGAGACCAAAATTCCTGCACCTACCAGCAGGATCCCTCCCTGGATCAGCTTCCGTCTCCGGGACAGCTGCTGCAATGCCTGTTCTACTGTATCCATAATTATCTCCTTTTTCTTTCGGCAGTTGGATGCATACGATTCTATTTTACAATACCTGCCGTTTTTTTCAAGTCCCCGCCGGAACCGGTCCGGACTTTACAGGGCGGCCGCCTTGATAGCCCGGACCACCATCTTGCCTCCCTCTTCCCAGTGATCCATGAAGTGAGGGATAAAGCCGTGGGCTGTATCCGGCACCCGGCAGAGGGTCACCTGGTTGCCCAGGGTAGCCAGACGGAGGGCCAGACGCTCGTTGTCAAACCGGAAGGGGTCCTTGGCCGCCGAGATCACCAGCACAGGGGGCAGGCCGGTGAGCTGTTCATCGGTGGCGTGGCAGGCGGCAAAATAGGGATCTTTGCTTTTCTCCACATCTCCGTCAAAAAGGAGGTCCACAAAGGCAAAGTTTCTTCCCTCGGCTGTGGTCCAGTATTCCGGCTGCTGGGGGCGATCCTTCTCGGTCATATCCAGCTCCGAGGGGCCATACCCGTTCACAGCCAGGCAGTAGGGCACTTCTCCGGTCTCCTTGGCCTTCATGATTACTCCCATGGTCAGGGTGCCGCCGGCGCTGTATCCTCCCATGGAGACCTGGGCGGGATCGCAGCCCCACTCCTCACAGTGGGCATAGGTATACCGGCCTGCATCCCGGCACTGCTCCAGGCAGGTGGGCCAGGCAGCGTCCCCGGAAAGGGTGTAATCCACATCCACCACCACGCCCTGGATCTGATCCGCTAGCCAGGCGCTCCAGAGGGAGTCATTGATCTGGTGGGGGTTGCTGAAGCCGCCTCCGTGGATGTTCACATGGACCGGGCAGCGGTCCACCTTGTTTTTGGCCCGATAGATGGTGATGGTGTAGGGGTGCCCGCAGACGGGGGGCATCTCCACCGTCTCCGCCGTAGCTTTGTCCGCAAAGGCGAAGGCCCAGTCCGGGTACTTGAATTCCCCGTGGAACTTGGAGCTGGACTGCAGATACCGAACCATTTTTTCCCGAACTTCCTGTGAAAGCGCCATATGTTTTTCCTCCCTGATCCCATTGATTTCCGGCGTGACAGGGTTTGCCCTGCTGCCGATGATTCATCTACTGATTTTATTATATTGGGGGAGGAGGCCCTTCTCAATCCGGAGTTAATTAGGAAAGCTATAACCAAAAATTATAGTTCTCCTTCTTCCTCCGGAAATTCCAAAAAGGGCCCCATCCCCTTTCCCAAAGGAAGAGGCTGGGGCCCTGGTGATCATTCCTTGTTGATGTCAAAGATCCGGATATTGACTCCCTCGGGGCTGGAATGTCCCTCGGCCCGGAAATGGGTGCCGTGAAGATAGGGGGCGAGTACCGGACTGTCGGTCATGAAGGTGGGGCAGGCCTCAAAGGGCTTGGGCCGGTGGTCCCGCTCAAAATAGGCGTTGTTGGAGACAAAGAGCCGGCAGGGATTCCCCTGGCTGTCCTTCCCCTCAAACATATACTGGGCGTGCATATGCCGCACTCCGGCAGCGTTGGTCACCTGGACGTCCGCCCCGCCGGGCAGGATGGTCCCAGTGAAAAGTTCGCTCTCCACATAGCCGGTGAAGGGGATGATCTTGGCATGGCCGCCGGGGGTGTCCAGCTCATTGACCTTGCTCCGGTCAATGATCACGTGAATTTCCATAATCATGCCTTTTTCCATAAACACAATACCTCCATTTATTCTTCCCTTGCAGAGGGATCCTGACGGTTTTGAGGGGGTCGGGCTGCCGGCCCTGTCTCCCGGTCCAGCCTGCGGCAGATCTCCCGGAAGAAGGCCATCTCCTCCCGGTTGCACCGGGCCGCCTGGGGCAGCCGGAGATCGCATTGGAACACATGGCCCAGGGGGTGGCGGTCGGTGCCGAAGACCCGGTACCGGTAGGACACCCCCTCCTGCCCCAGCTTTTCCCTCAGAAGCTGGGCCTGAGGCCGGAGAAAATCCAGGTTGGCGGTCATGAGAAAGGTGGGGGGAAAATCCCGGGTGATGAAGTTCAAGGGGCTGGCGGCCCGGTAGGCCTCCTCCCCCGCCCATTCTCCCAGCAGCTGGAGAGCCAGCCGTCCGATGAGGTCGGGGCCCTTCTCCAGTCGGTAGACCCCGCAGTTGAGGGCCAGGGCCAGGGGGACAAACCCCTTGGGGCCCAGGGTGGGATAGAACCGGGCACAGTCCGGGTTGGTGCAGATACAGCCATACAGAGCGGCCAGATGTCCCCCGGCGGAATCCCCCACCAGAAAGACCCGCTGTGGGTCCAGGCCATAGGCACGGCCCCGGTCCAGGGTCCACCGGACCACCCGGTCCAGGTCCACCATCTGGGAGGGATGGGGATGCTCCGGAGCCAACCGGTAGGTGAAGTTCACCACCCCGAACCCCTGCCGGGCCAGGCTCATGCAGTAGTACCGGTAGGGTTCCTTGCTGCCGTAGACCCAGCCGCCCCCGTGGACGCTGATGACCACCGGCAGGAGAGCGTCCGGCGCCCGGTCCCGGGGGGTGTAGACATCCAGCAGCTGTTCCCGTCCTCCGGGGCCATAGGGGAGGTCATTGTGGGCCGCCACATCCTCCGGGTCGGTAAGGCCCCGGTTTTTGGCCTGATCTCCCACTCGGCAGGCCACCTTGAACATCCGTACCACCGGATCCACGGCAATCCCCCTTTCCCGGCAATTCTTTATATTTTACATTGTACCACATTTCAGGGAAAAAGGCTACCCTTCCTTGACCGGGGGAGGATTCTGGTGTAGAATTGTGTTTGTATAAAGTGGGGTTTTATGGGCTGCGTTCACCGGCGGCCCTCTCCCCGCAAGCCGCAAGGAGATGTGACAACTATGAAATTAGGTATCGTCGGGCTTCCCAACGTGGGGAAGAGCACCCTTTTCAACGCCATTACCAGCGCCAAGAACGCCCAGGCTGCCAACTACCCCTTCTGCACCATCGACCCTAACACCGGGATCGTGGCCGTGCCGGACCCCCGGCTGGACAAGCTGGCCGAGGTATGGCAGACCAACAAAAAGACCCCCGCCATGGTGGAGTTTGTGGACATTGCCGGGCTGGTGAAGGGCGCTTCCCACGGGGAGGGACTGGGGAACAAGTTTCTGGGAAACATCCGGGAATGTGATGCCATCGTCCATGTAGTCCGGTGCTTTGAGGGGACCGACGTGATCCACGTGGAGGGGTCGGTGGACCCCCTGCGGGACATTGAGACCATCGACACCGAGCTGATCCTCAGCGACCTGGAGGTGGTGTCCAACCGGCAGGCCAAAATGGAGAAGGCCGCCAAGACCGGGGACAAGAAAGCCGGGGCCGCCGCTGTGTGGCTGAAGGAGCTGGCCGACCACCTGTCCGCCGGGAACAACGCCCGGAGCTTTGCCTTTGACGAGGGGGACGATGCCCAGGCCGCCGCCCGGAAGGAGATGGGCCTCCTCACAGCCAAGCCCATCATCTACGCCGCCAACATGAGCGAGGACGATCTCATGGAGGGGATGGAGGAGAATCCCTACTACCAGAAGGTGAAGAAGCTGGCCGCCCGGGAAGGGGCCCAGTGCATCCCCATCTGTGCCAAGACCGAGGAGGATATTGCCGATTACACCCCCGAGGAGAAGAAAGAATTCCTGGCCGAGATGGGGATCGAGGCCACCGGTCTGGACCGGCTCATCAAGGCCAGCTACACCCTGCTGGGGCTCATCAGCTTCCTCACCGACGGAAAGAAGGAGTGCCGGGCCTGGACCATCCGCCGTGGCACCAAGGCCCCCCAGGCCGCCGGGAAGATCCACAGCGACTTTGAGCGGGGCTTCATCCGGGCCAGCGTTATCCATTACTCCGACCTGGAGGCTGCCAACTTTGACTACGCCGCCGTCAAGGCCAAGGGCCAGCAGCACACCGAGGGGAAAGAGTACGAGGTCCAGGACGGGGACGTCATCGAGTTCCTCTTCAATGTATAATTCCAGTCTGTGACAAAGGGAGCCGCCCGGCCAGCGCCGGACGGCTCCCTTTTTGTGCCTTTTTCAGATGAAGCTCCGCCATTTTTCCTCAGCCTGGCGCTGGAAGCCCAGCAGCTGGCTGGTGAGGCTTTTGGCGCCGGCGGATGCCTGGGGGTAATCCTCCTGGGCCTTCAGGCAGTCGATGACTCCCTGGCTGGATCCCTCCGCCAGCATCTCGGCAATGTTCCGGGTGGATTTGTCCCGCATGGTCTTGGCCCGGATCCCCATGCTCACATTCATTTTGGCCATCATGCTCTGGCCCTTGGCCTGCTGGCCCAGGGCGGCCAGAGCGGTGTGGGCTTCCTGGTTCAGTTCCCGGTACCGCTTCTGCTGGCGGCACATCTCCGCCTTCAGCTCCCGGTCCTGGGTCAGGGTCATCAGCTCCTCCAGGGTGTTTTTCCCCAGTTCGGTATTCTGGACCACCTCGTTGAGCATTTCAATGTTCTGCTTTTGATCTGTCATGGTTTATCCCTCCCAGGGGTAGTGTTCCCCCCGGGGGAAGGGTTATACCAAAAGAGAGCCACCCGCCGGGAGACTCTCTTTTCCATTTATTCTTTTTCCTGGGGGTCCGCTGCCGCCTTGGGTGGCTGCACCCGGAAATAGAGGGCGTTCAGGTCCCGGATCTCCTTGGCCAGGGCGGGGGTGAGGGCTTCCGCCTCCACCCGCCAGGCCCAGTTCCCCCCCAGCTTGCCGGGGGTGTTGAGGCGGGCCTCCTCCCCCAGTTCCAGCCAGTCGGCCATGGGGATGATGGCCAGGTCGGCACAGCTGGCGATAGCGGCTCGGATCATCCCCCGCACCGGGTCCTTCCGGTCCAGGTTCAGGTATTTCCGGGCGTTGGCCACCTCT
Source organism: uncultured Clostridia bacterium (assembly GCA_944387325.1). Taxonomy (GTDB): domain Bacteria; phylum Bacillota; class Clostridia; order Oscillospirales; family Ruminococcaceae; genus CALXEN01. The sequence continues at coordinate 24,084 of CALXEN010000103.1, forward strand.
TTCCGGCTGCCTGCCTCCTTCAGCCAATGGGCGGCGGTGGTGTTGTCATGGGTGCCGGTGTAGACCACGCTGTTCTGGATATGGTTGTGGGGCAGGTACTCGCTGTCGGTGCCGCCGAAGGCAAACTGGAGCACCTTCATGCCGGGGAATCCGCTCTCCTTCAGAAGCCGGCGGCAGCTGTCGAACAGCTCGCCCAGGTCCTCGGCAATGATGGGGAGACTGCCCTCCGGGGCCAGGGCGGTCTTCAGGGCGTTGAACAGTTCCATGCCGGGGCCCTGTTCCCACTTCCCTTCCCGGGCGGTGGAGGCGTTGGCGGGGATGGCCCAGTAGGTGTCGAAGCCCCGGAAATGATCAATCCGGAGGAGATCGTAGATTCCCATGGAATGGCGGACCCGCTGGATCCACCAGGCAAAGCCGGTCTGCCGGTGATAGTTCCAGTCATAGAGGGGATTTCCCCAAAGCTGGCCGTCGGCGGAGAAGTAATCCGGGGGACAGCCTGCCACCCGGGCAGGGCGGCCCTCCCCGTCCAGCTCAAAGAGCCTGCCGCCGGTCCAGGCATCGGCGCTGTCGGCGGAGACATAGATGGGGATATCCCCCATGATTTTGATGCCGCTCTCGTTGGCGTACTCCTTCAGGGCCCGCCACTGTTTGTCAAACTCATACTGGAGGAACTTCCAGAAGAGGATCCGGTCGGCGTTCTTCTGCCGGAACTGCTCCAGGGCCTGGGGCTGTCGGGTGCGAAGCTCCCGGGGCCATTCCAGCCAGTGCTTCATCCCGTTGGCTTCCTTGACGGCCATGTAGAGGGCATAGTCCTCCAGCCAGGATTCATTCCGGAAGACAAAGGCGTACCAGTCGTCCGAGAAAGGGGTATCCCAGCCCAGCACCGGGCGCTGGGTCTTCCAGGTCTCAAAGGCCTTCTCCAGCACCGGATACCGCTTTTCGTAGAGGAGGGCATAGTCTACCTGGGCGGGATCCTCCCCCCACTTGAGGCTGGCGTAGTCCTTCTTTTTCAGCAGGCCGTCCTCCTCCAGCAGTTCCAGGTCGATGAAGTAGGGGTTTCCTGCAAAGGCGGAACAGCTCTGGTAGGGGCTGTCCCCGTAGCCGGTGGGGGCCACCGGCAGGATCTGCCAGACCCCCTGGCCCGCCTGGACCAGGAAATCCACAAAGTCGTGGGCGGGCTTGCCCAGGGTGCCCATGCCCTGACTCCCGGCCAGGCTGGAGATGGGCATGAGGATACCGCAATTTCTCATGATTCTCTTCTTCCTCTCTTTGGATGGTCTTTTATCCCAGGGCTTTCAGCACCTGCTGGATGTACTGGCTCCGCTGGGCGGTGGTCCAGTTTCCTCCCAGATACTGGGTCAGGGCTGCGTTCACCTGGGCGCTCTGCTCCCCGGTCATAAGGGTCTCCTGGTCAGGGAGCCGCTGGGTGGCGGCCAGCCAGACCAGGTATCCCAGCCCCTGGCGGGCGGTCTCCTCCTCCGCCTGGGCGCTGACGGCCAGCCAGGCCGCCGGCACCTGGGCCGGGGTGGTAGCCAGCCCCTCCACCGTAGCCCCCGAACCGGAGGCCATATCGGTGTTGTCAAAGCTGCACTTCATGGCCAGGGCGTCCTGGCCCCGGCCCCGGTAAAAGAGGGCTTTCCCCTCCTCAAAAAGGGCCTTGGCTCCGGCGGCATCGGCGCCCTCCCCGGCCAGGTACTGCTGTTCCAGGCCGAAGGTCTCCCAGCTGCTGTTGAGAGGTCCGGTGAGGAGCTTGGCGGAGGTATCTCCCCCGCTGGCGGTGAGGGCGGGGGTAAGGGCCTCCATGCCGTAGCTGGTCTCACAGTCGATGGCAAAGACCCCTTCCACCCCGGTGAGGGCTTCGGTCTTCTGGGCAGCCAGGGTGTATTCCACCCCGTTCAGGGTGACGGTGGTCTCCCCCGGTTCCCGGAGCCAGCCGTCCGCAGCCTGGACAAAAGCCTTCCACTCCGAGTAGGTGGCAGCCTTCAGATCGGCCAGGGGGGCAGTCCCCCCGAAAAGGGCGTCCAGAGCGGCGGTGTTGGGCAGGTAACCATAGGGAATGGTCTCCCCGGTAAGGTACCGGGTCTCCTCCTCCAGCTGCTGGTCCAAGGCAGGCTGACCCTGGAGCTCCCGCCAGTTCTCCCCCTCCGGGGGTGCGGCCAGAAGGGCCAGCCCCGCCTGGGCCGGGTCCTGGGTATAGGTAAGGGTGATCCCCCGTTCCTGGGCGTATTCTTCCAGGGAGGGAGGCAGAGCCGCCCCTGCCTCCAGGTAGAGGACCAGGGCCGTCTCCTGCCGCTGGGCCGGCGCCGAAGCGTCCGTCTGGCTTGCGTCCTGTCCCAGCCGGGGCAGCCATTCCAGCGCACCGCACCCTGTCAATAGTACCGCTGCCAGCAGCAGCGCAGCCAACCGTTTCATAGCCATCCCTCCCGATTTTCTTTCAATATCTTCCATTATATCTGATGGAACCGCATTTTTCAACGAAAGAGGAGCCCCTGGATAAAAAAAGCCCCCCGGAAAAAAATTCCGGAGGGTGATTGATGGTCACCGCGCAAAAAGACGGACCAGCATTTCATTGAGTTTGGTGTAGGGCTGGTACCGCATGGGCAGGTCCAGGAAGGTCTTTTTATCCACCATGCTCTTGTAGTGGGTAAAGGTGTCGAAGCCCGCTTTGCCGTGGTAGGCCCCCATGCCGCTGGCTCCCACCCCGCCGAAGCCCATGGCGCTGGTGGCCAGGTGGATGAGGGTATCGTTGATACAGCCGCCCCCGTACTGGATCCGGCTGGTGATATACCGGATATGCTCCTTATGGGAGGAGAAGAGGTAGAGGGCCAGGGGGGAATCCATGGAGTTCACCTTTTCGGTCACCTGTTCCAGGCTGTCATAGGTGAGGATGGGAAGCACCGGCCCGAAGATCTCCTCCCCCATGACCTTGTCCTCCCAGGTGACCCCATCCAGAATGGTGGGCTGGATCCGGCAGGTCTCGGGATCGCTTCCGCCGCCATACACCACCTTGGCCGGGTCAATGAGGCCGCAGACCCGGTCGAAATGCTTCTGGTTGATGATCTTTCCGTAGTCCGGGTTCTCCAGGGCATTTTTGCCGTACTGCCGGTCCAGTTCCTTTTTCAGATGGGCGATGAGCCGGTCCTTGACGGCGGGGGCGCAGTAGATGTAATCGGGGGCCACGCAGGTCTGGCCGCAGTTGATGAACTTTCCGAATACGATCCGCCGGGCGGCCAGGGGAATGTTGGCGGTTTCGTCCACAATGCAGGGGCTCTTTCCACCCAACTCCAGGGTGACGGGGGTCAGGTGGGCGGAGGCCTTGCTCATGACCAGTTTCCCCACCGACTTGCTGCCGGTGAAGAAGATGTAATCAAAGGGGCAGTCCAGGAGGGCAGTGTTCTCCTGGCGGCCCCCGGTGATGACGGTGACATACCGGGGGTCAAAGATCTCCCCCAGCACCCGCTCCAGCACCGCCGAGGTAGCGGGGGCATAGGCGCTGGGCTTCAGGATGACGGTGTTCCCCGCCGCAATGGCGTCTGCCAGAGGGTCCAGGGAGAGGAGCACCGGATAGTTCCAGGGGCTCATGACCAGGACGGTGCCGTAGGGCACCGGCTTCACATAGCTCCGGGAGACGTACTGGGCCAGAGGGGTGCGGACCCTCCGCTCCCGGCCGTACCGGGAAAGGTGGCCCAGCATATGCCGGATCTCGCTTTTTACCAGGGCCACTTCGCACATATACCCTTCCCGGGCGCTCTTTCCCAGGTCCCGGGTGAGGGCATCGGTGAGCTCCTTTTCCCGCTCCTCCAGGGCCTTCAGCAGCTTCTGAAGGGCCTGCCGCCGGAAGGCCAGGGGCAGGGTGGCGCCTGTGGCAAAATATTCCTTCTGGGCTTTCAGCCGCAGTTCGATCTGTTCCCGTTCCATTACAGAGCTACCTCCTCATAAATTTTTTCCAGTTCCCCGGCATCCCACAGCACCGGCACCGGGTAAAGGGGATTGGCCTCCTTGTCCGCATAGACGGCTAGCTGGGGGATATCCTCCCGGCGGATGGCCTCGATCTTGTCGGGGATGCCGTATTTCCGGTTCATCTCCTCAATGGCGGAGATGAACTTTTCCGCCAGAGAGCGGCGGCTCTCCCATTCCTTCCCCAGTCCGGCGCAGATGGCCAGCTCTCCCAGCTTCCGCCAGGCAGCCTTCCCGTACCGGCGGAGGACCAGAGGCAGCAGAACGGCGTTGGTCCAGCCGTGGGGCAGGTTGTACTGGCCGCTGAGGGAATGGGAGACGGCGTGGATGTACCCCACATAGGACCGGGTGAAGGCCCGGCCTGCATAGTGGGAGGCCTCCAGCATGGCGGCCTCCGCCTGGGTGGAGGTGTGGTTCACCGCCCCGTCCAGATTTTCAAAAATCAGCTTCACCGCCCACTTGGCGTCCGCCCGGGTCTCCTTGGTGGTGGAGTTGCCGATGTAGGCCTCCACCGCATGGGTGAGGGCGTCCAGGCCGGTGGTGGCAGCCAAGGAGGCGGGAAGGGTATGGATGGTCACCGGGTCCAGCACCGCATACCGGGGGATGAGGGGGAAGTCGTTGATGGCAAATTTGTGCCGACTCTTCTCCTCAATAAGGACCGCCGCCAGAGTGGTCTCGCTGCCGGTGCCGGCGGTGGTGGGGATGGCAATGAGCAGGGGGAGCTTCCGCCATACTTTTAAAATGCCGCCCATCTTCTCCAGGGGAGTGCGGGGGCGGACCACCCCCACCCCGATCCCCTTGGCCAGGTCCATGGGGGAGCCTCCCCCGAAGGCGATGAGGCTGTCACAGCCGTGGCGGCGGTAGAAGGCCGCCCCCTCCCGGGCCAGCTGTGTGGTGGGATTGGGGAAGGCTTTGTCAAAGAGGGCATATTTCACCCCCGCAGTATCCAGAATATCCAGAAGAGGCTTTACTGCCCCCACCTTCACCAAATTCTGATCGGTGACCACCAGGGGCTTACGTTTTTTCTCCTCCTGCAGGATATCCGGGATCTGGCCCAGACTCTGCCGGAGCTTGGGGTTCCGGTAGGGCAGAAAGGGCAGGGCCATCCAGAATACCCTTTGGAATACACGGCAATAGATTTTTCTTCCCAGATTCATTCTTCCTTCTCCTTCTCTTTCAGGTATCCGGCCAGGTTTTCCCGGATAAGATCCATGGCCTGGTAAAAGGTCTCCCGCTGTTCCGGGGTCAGGCCGTTTCCCCCGGTAGAGAGGGCCGCCTGGATCCGGGCGTTCATCTTCTCCACCAGCTCGGCCCCTTCCGGGGTGAGAAAGTGCCGGCACCGGTAAGCCCGCTGGTTCCCGGTAGTCTGCCGTACCACCAGCCCCCGTTCCATAAGCTGGTTCAGGCAGCGGCTGATGGCCGCCTTATCCTCCCGGCACCGCTCCACCAGCTGGGTGGCCGTCAGCCCCTCCGGGTGCTGGCCCAGGCAGTAAAGGCACATGGTATGGCTGGCTTTCAGCCCCAGGCCCTCCATCTCCAGCTCCTTGATCTTCTGGACCTGACGGCCCAATTCCATCACCGACACGGCAAAGGATTCAAAGCGATTTCGCATGATTTTCCTCCAGGTTGATTTATCAACATCTGCCATTATACCACCCGAGGTTGAAAAATCAACATATTCGTTGAAATTTCAACATCTTTTGAAAAATTCCTGTTCTGCCTGTTGTTATTTCCGTCTTTTTGCGATAAAATAGTTCAAGATCACAGGGAGGATACCAGTATGAAAATCGGTTTCGACAATGACAAATATATTGCCCGGCAGACCCAGCGGATCCGGGAGCGGGTGGATTCCTTCGGGGGAAAGCTCTACCTGGAGTTTGGAGGGAAGCTGTTTGACGACTACCATGCTTCCCGGGTGCTGCCCGGATTCCATCCCGACAGCAAGATGCAGATGCTTCTGAAGATGAAGGACGAGGCGGAGATTGTCATCGCCATCAACTCCAACGATATTGAGAAGAACAAGGTCCGGGGGGACCTGGGGATCACCTATGACCTGGACACCCTCCGGCTCATTGACGCTTTCCGGGAGTACGGCCTCTATGTGGGGTCGGTGGTCCTGACCCGGTATGCCGGCCAGCCCTCCGCTGAAAAGTTTGAACGGAAGCTGCGACAGCTGGGGATCCAGTCCTACCATCACTACTCCATCCCCGAGTACCCCACCAACATTCCCCTCATCGTCTCCGAGGAGGGGTTCGGGAAGAACGATTATATCCGCACCTCCCGTCCCATTGTGGTGGTCACCGCCCCGGGGCCCGGAAGCGGGAAGATGGCCACCTGCCTGAGCCAGCTCTACCACGAGCACAAGCACGGGGCCAATGCCGGGTACGCCAAGTTTGAGACCTTCCCCATCTGGAACCTCCCCCTGAAGCACCCGGTGAACCTGGCTTACGAGGCCGCCACCGTGGACCTGTCCGACGTGAATATGATCGACCCCTTCCACCTGGAGGCCTACGGGGTGACCACCGTCAACTACAACCGGGACATTGAAATCTTCCCGGTGCTGGAGGCCATCTTCCGGAAGATCCACGGGGACTGCCCCTACAAGAGCCCCACGGATATGGGGGTAAACATGGCCGGCTATGCCATCTTTGACGATGAAGCCTGCCAGGAAGCCTCCAAACAGGAGATCATCCGGCGGTACTATTCCACCCTCTGCGCTGTGCGGAAGGGGGACGCCGAGCCCCAGCAGGCGGCCAAGCTGGAGGTGCTCATGAATTCCCTGGGGATCGACGGTTCCTACCGCCGCACTGTCCCCGCCGCCCTCACCGCTGCCGAGGTCACCGGCGGCCCTGCCTGCGCCATTGAGCTGAACGACGGCACCATCGTCACCGGGAAGACCAGCGATCTGCTGGGCGCTTCCGCCGCCGCCCTCCTCAACGCTCTCAAGACCCTGGCAGGGATTGACGACGCCATCAAGCTCATTTCCCCCGCCACCCTGGCCCCCATCCAGTCCCTGAAGGTGGAGCACCTGGGGAACAAGAACCCCCGCCTCCACCCCGACGAGGTGCTGCTGGCCCTGGCCATCTGCGCCGTGACCAACCCCACCGCAGCCCTGGCCCTGGATCAGCTGGATGCCCTGGCCGGGTGCCAGGTCCACTCCACCGTCATCCTCTCCTCGGTGGACGAGTCCACCTTCAAAAAGCTGGGGATGAATCTGACCAGCGAACCGGTCTACCAGACCCATCGCCTTTATCACAAGTAAATCCTTTTTCCACAGCCCCGGGCGGCCTTTTCCCTGCCCGGGGCTGTTCCTTTTTAAAAAGAAGAGGGCCCCCCTTTGGAAAAAGGGGGCCCGAAAAAGTGAGATATCAATTTTCCCGGAGCAGGAACTTCCGTCCCAGCAGCACCATGGCTGCCACCACCAGGGCGGCAACGGCCACCACCAGAGGCAGGGAAAAGGCCGGTTCGGACTCCTCTGCCGGTGCCTCCTCCTGAGCCGGCAGGTTCAGCTCTGCCTGGGGCAGAAGGCTCTCATCATATCCGATGACATACCGGGAAAAGTGAGGGGTCACAAAGGTCACCTGTTCCGCTTCCGGGTCGTAGCTGGTCTGGCAGGGGGTGAGAGTACCCTCCTGGTCCAGATACCACACCACGATTCCCTGGGCATCCTGGCCCTGGGCAAGGGTATAGGGCAGGGTGACGGTGGCGTTTCCCTCCTCAAAGCTGGAGATGACTGCCTCCCCGCTGTGGAGGGTAAGCTCAAAGGTGGGATAGTCTCCCGCCGCCTGGACCTGGGCAGGGGTCATCTGGTCCTGGGCCACAGGGGCCACCACCAGCCGCACCTCCTCCTCGGCCTGCCGGGCAATGGCAGCCAGGACCGAAGCGTCAAAGGTGACCTGGGCCACCTGGCTGGTAAGGGTAAGGGCCGCCCCCTCCTGCCGTGAAAGAGTTTCCAGCGCCTGGGCCGGCAGGGTGACCTGGACCGCCTGGGCCTCCTGGTCCTGGGCCACCTCCACCGTTACCAGGGGGGATGCGCCATTGGCCTTTCCCTGGGTCACGGCCTGGTCCACCACCTGAGTGAAGGCTTCCTTTTCCAGGGTCACCACCGCCGTCTTCTCGGTGACCTGGGCCTGGGCCACAGTGGTCACCCGGGCAGGCTCGCTCTGGGCCGGGGCCGGGGTGGCAGTGGAGGCGGGCCGCTGCTGGCTTACCGGGGGCTGGGCAGCCGGGGGTTCAGGGGAAGGGGTAGCTGTCGGAGTGGCAGCCGGGGTAACAGCGGGTGCTGCGGGCTTTTCCTCCTTACTCTGATCGGGAGTGGGGGTAGGCACCGGGCTGGGCGTGGGCACCGGACTGGGAGTAGGCGCAGGGACCCGGCTCACCAGGTAGGGGCCTTCCCCGGTGACCTGGTATCCTTCCGGCAGATAGGCAGTGGGGTCGGCGGAAAAACGGCCGCCCAGAATGGTCATGACTGCCGGTTCCTGGCAATCCTCTATCACCCCCACGCCGCTTTGATAGCAGTATACCTCTATACTCCCCTCAATGAGGTTTTCAGCGGTGTTCTCAATGGTCATGGAGGGAGCCGCCGGGTATGAGCCGATCCAATGCATGAGATCGATCCCCACCAGCCCGGAGTGGGTGCCGGAAATGTTTACCCGCTCCAAAGAGATATCTCCATAATTACAGGAGAGGATATACTCCGTTTTACCTGCTCCCACTAAAGTCAGGTCCTGAAGTGTAAGATCACAGTAGTTCTGGATCAGCATGACGGTCTTGGTACTCTCCTCCGCCACCTGGATGGTACCATTTTTCAGGGTAACCTTGTTCCCCGCTTCCAGATGGAAGCCCTGGCTCTCGGTTCCCGTAGAGCCTACCGCCGGATCAGCGCAGGTGTAGGTATTCCCTCCAAAGTCGATGGTCAGGTCCACTCCCTTGGCCCCTTTTCCGTTGAAGAGGCCAATGCCGCCGCCGGATGCATCGGTCAACAGGGTCACGGTGCCGCTCTTGCTGTCAGAGTTGATGACGCTCTCCACCGCCAGGGCCAGAGTGGAATAATATGTACCGTCCACCACGGCCACGTTCTGGCCTGCCTCGTCGGTATTGGAGAGAACTTCCTCTTCCCGGTCCTCCACCTCTCCATCCGTGGACAGGAGTGTCTGGCCATGGGTTTCCTGGAAGGACTCCTCCTGCTCCGTCAGGACTTCCCCGGACAGTTCCTCTTCCTGAAGATCCTCCTCAACCTGGGCAGGCGGTTCCTGGAATTGCTCCCCGCTTCCGTCCACGGCCGGGTATTGGCCCTTCCCCAGCTCCTCACCGCTCTCCGGCGCCGGACTTTCCGCATCACCGGGGACCAATCCCTCTTCGATCCCTTCCTCTTCCTGGGGCTGGGAGGCCAGGGATTCTTCCGCAGCCTCGGGGGTATATTCTTCCTGTGCTTCCGGGGTCTGGATCTGTTCTTCCAGATAAGCCCCGGGAATCTCGCTTTCCTCTGCGAAGGCGGAAACCGGCAGGATGGACATGGTCATAGCTGCGGCGATCAGCAGCGCAAGCCATTTTTTCTTGTTCATAACAATAACCTCCTCTGTTGTGGAATGGCCGATTCTTTTCTGGTCCAGGGCAAAGCTCCCGTCTGAAAAAATCAACTTGCCCACTATACCATAGTTTTGGAAACGTTTTCAATAGTCATTCTTGCTTTTTACCAATTTGTAATTATTTTCCTTTGCACGCCATTTTTTTGACCAGGCCGGCGGTTTTCTTTAAGGTCTGGAAATATCCCCTTTGGGGAGCACGAAAAAAATCCCAAAAATTTTGAGTTACCCTCTTTTTTTTTTCAAAAGAGTGTGCTATACTATTTAGGCATTGAGGCGGAAAGCCCCATGCAATATATGTGCGGTCGTAGCTCAGCTGGATAGAGTGTTGGACTCCGACAACTGCGACAGGCACATCAAAAGCGCAGATTTCCATCGCTATATCGTCGGATTTCTGCTTTTTCCCGGCAGATTTCGTAGTAGCCTGACTACTAACTGACCACCTGCGGGATTTCAAAATTTAATAGATGAAACTCGTCCTTGTGGCGATTTTCATAGACGTGCGGTCGTAGCTCAGCTGGATAGAGTGTTGGACTCCGACTCCAAAGGCCAGAGGTTCGAATCCTCCCGGCCGCACCAAA